>SLLP01000058.1 GCA_007133995.1 Balneolales bacterium | reverse complement strand
TGAGATTGGCAATCATGGTATCATTATCCACTGGTCCGAAGATTTTGAAATCCACGTTCTTTGCCTTCTTTTTCACAAATTTCTCATTCGTCTGGATAACACCCTGAGCGATTATGGCAAGGCTGTTTCTCAATACGCTGTCTGACCCGATAATATCCAGAAGCATCGAAAGATCCTTGTTACCGCGTTCCTTCAGATAATTGCCATAAATTGTACCTGTCCCGGCATAGTAAAGGATTATCTTGCCTGAGCGGCGGTATTTTTCAATGCATTTTTTCACGCTTTGCTGCGGGCTGGTGTCCTTGTGCCTGACAAAGCCGTTTTCAATTATCTGAAACTCACTCTCTGCGTATGGTTTCCTTATTTCCTCGCATATTTCAAAAATGGTGTCTCTCATGCCTGTTGATACCGTTGTGACGTGATCGGCCGCAGAGAACAGTTCCATTTCCTGTTCTTTTTGGATCCTGCTTTCACGCTCGGCAAGCTGTCTCGTCACCGGATGGACACTAACAATATCCCTTACATCACATATCCAGTTGATCCTGCCGCCAAAATGTTTTTTTAATCTGTAGGCGATCGCATGTGACATCAATGGAGGAGAGCTGGAAAGAACATTCGGAATATTCTGCTTTTTGATCAGGTACTGACAAAACATTTCCGGCGAGGTCGTACCATTTGCGGAGTTCCTTACTTTGTCGAAAAGATGGTTGACGATCGTGATTCGGGGGTGCATGTATGGTGCTTCCCTGTCTTTCTTCAAGGGCCCCAAAATAAACAGATAGACCTCAAACCCGCTTCCCGCAAGGAAATTGGCCAGAGTATAAGCCCTGATGCTGTGTCCCACTCGGCCACCATCATATGGCGGGAAATCGGTTGTTATGAACAACAGGCTTTTATCGGACGCTTTCTGGTCTGCGGGCTGTGACTCTTCGCTGTCTGATTTGAGATTTGAAATGATCTTTTTTGTCTTATCCATTATTTCAGGATTTCCCTTTAGCAGATCCAGGATTCTTTCATCCTGATCACTTAGAAAACAGGTGCTCTTATTGCTGAGGAACAACCAGGCCTCCATGGTGCGAACAATCAACCATTTGGAATAATCTGTCTTTATATCGGAATAATCCTGAGAAGCCAGTGGAAGTATGAATGGTTTCAGGTAAGAAGGTTCCCCGGCACAGTTTATTCCCGTTTTTATCACTTTTTGCATCAGATCGACGGCTTGCTCACGTTTGCCAAGGCTGTTGAGTACCCGTGCGAGTGTCATCGATATTTCCGTTCCCGTAATCCCGCTGTTGTACATTTCAATCAGTTTGTCTGCGGCATTCAGCAACAGTTCCGCCTTCACCGAACCAGTCACATCCTTATTCCCGGCGGCACAGATCAGGTCGAGCGCACGGTAATAACCGGCATGGGCAGGATTTTCCGCATTGTTCCTCCAGGCTTCCAGAAATGATGTTGCCCATGGCAGATTTTCAAACCACTCTTCCCATATTCCATTATTCGGTTCTTCAATCCGGGTTGTTTCATCATGGATCCAGCCACTGATCAAGAGTTCTCGAACCTTTTGTTTTTTTATTGCAATCAGGTTCTCCAGGTAGGCATCTGCTTTCACCTGAATGTCGAGTGGTATCATCAAACGACAGTCAGGGACATACTCAAAAACATCATAGCCGGCGGACTGCAGTATCTGATAAATATTTTTCCGGTTATCTTCACGGTCGTTATGTGAAATCAGAATGACAGGCGTCCCTTCTGTCAACAATTGCAATCCGCCATTCAGTACTTCCTCTTCATGTCCATTGGTGTCCAGTTTGATCAGATCCACATCCGGACGCCCTACAAACTCCCACCAGGTGTCAAGTGTCACGAGGCTGACTTCATCTCCCTGCCCTACGGTGGCGATAGTACTCTCTTCCGGAGTCTTGCCATGCTGCAAAACTGCTTTGCCGGATGCATCCGAAACCGCGCGGCCGATCACCTCCAATTGATCAAATCCGTTCTCCAGCTTGCTCATCTCCAGGTGCCTGCGTGCCAGCGATCCTGGTTCAAAGGCATACACCTTGCCCTCCGGACCCACTTTTTTAGCCATCGGCAACGCGTACACACCGAAACCGGCACCGATATCCACCACATTCATTCCCGGTTTCAGGTAATCTCGCACAAACCGGACCTCCGGCTCATACCACTGTTCCTGCTCCAGCAACACATACGGCGTGAGCATGCTCAGATCCGCCGGTGTGCATATCGTAAGGTTGTCTCTGGTCTCGATTTTCCAGGTTTTGGACTCCTCATTTCGTGGACTTCCGTTGTCCGGACTTCCGTTGATGGCAATTCCATTTCCGGCATTCAAAGCCTCAGATATTAACCCTGATTCAACAGATTTTGAGCTTTCCACCGTCTCCTCAGGCTTTGCAGTCTCCTCAAAATCCAATGTCTCATCAGTCTCTTTTGTCTCATGAGCATCCAATGCTTTTACAAAACCCACCATCTTTGCTGCAGCTACAGCCTCTTCAGACTTTGCAGTCTCTTCAGCATCTATCGCAATATGATCGCGCCATTCGCCACGGCCGGATGCCCATCCTGCCACCCGCTGTTTCCACATTTCACGGAATGCCGCCGCCAGGTGGTTTCCAAATCTCGGGCCATCGCACAGCGGCGAGTTGCGGACTTGCTTCCGCATATCCGAGCGCATCACGGCGAGGGTATCAAGATTTTCTGCCAATGCCATCGCCTTGCCGATATACCCCTCCCAACTTTCCGTGACCAGGTCGGCCAGGCCGGAATTGATCAGGTGGGTGGTGGAGTGCCTGCCGGCAAAGGTGGGACCGGGCAGGGTTACCACCGGTACGCCCATCCACAAGGCCTCACAGGTACTCAGCCCACCGGAGTATGGCCACGGATCCAGGGCAATATCCACCCTGTTGTACGCGGAAAGCAGTTCTTCGTGCGGGGAATCCGCTTCGAACATAAGGCGGTCCTCCGGGATGCCGCAGGCTTCCATCCGGTCCACGATATGCCGTACAAATGATTCGGTTCCGTACTGCTTGCTTTTCAGAAATAGCCGGCTGTCCGGTAAGCGATAGAGCAAATCCGCCCACTTCTCGAGAAGCACGTCATTGATCTTGGTCGGGTTGTTGAAACATCCGAAGGTAACGTAACCATTTTCTTTTGCAGGTAGCTGTCCCGGCTCGGGGGCATATTCCGGAGGCAGGAAGCAAACGTAATCATCCGGCAGCCGCACCAGTTTTTCGGTGTAGAACGGCTCCTCGCCTTCGGGCGATTCGTACCGGTCGGTGATCAGATAGTCCATGGCCTGCAGACCGCTGGTGTTGAACAACCCTCCCACCCACTTGACGATTACCGGAGCAGGTTCCAGCACCACCGTACCCAGTCGGTTATTTGCCGAGTGCCCCGACAGTTCCACGAGGATATCTATCTCATCTTCACGAATCATTCCTGCAACCACGTCGTCGCTGAATCCTACAATGGATTTCCAGCTGTCCGAGGCCACATGGATGCGCCGGGTGAGTTCATCGGAGATATTGTTGTTGGAGTAGCAGTAGATCGCGAACTTGTCTTTTTGCAGATTTTCGAGCGCCAGTGTGATCATCCATCCAACCGGATGACGGAAAAAACTGCCGGAGATAAAACCGATGCGCAGTTTGCGCCCCGGGTCTTTGCAGGCAGGTTCGGGTCTTGCCGGGCGTTGCCGGGGTGAAAAATTACGATCCCACACTTTATGGGCTTCAAAAATCTCCTGCCGGTTGCGCTCCGGGTTGTAATGGAGCCCCATCAGGTAGTTGGATACAGACTCCTTCACACCAGGCTGGTCGCGGAAGGCCCTCAGGTAGTGGCGCTCCGATACGTTGAACCGGCCCGTCTCCTGCAACGCCAGGGCGTAGTTAACACGGGCGGATCCGGCATTTGGGTATTCGGATAAAATCTCCTCATACAGGGAAATCGCTTCCTTGTATTTCCCTTCCAAGCGGTGGGTTTCGGCCAGTGTCAGGCGCGCCTCGGGGTGTTTCGGCTTTTTTTTCAGCAGTTCGCCAAGGCACTCTCCGGCTTCCTGGAATTTCCCGGATTTCTGATAGAGCATTGCCTTTTCGATGATCGCCTGCTCGTATTCCGGGTCCATTTTCAATACGATGTCATAGAGCTCTGTTGCCTTGTGGAAACTTCCCATATCCCCGTAGATCTGTGCAATCCGGAAGGCCACCCCGGCGCTTTTCGGATCCAGCTGATTGGCTTTCTGAAAGCAGCCAAGCGCATTCTCCAGTTTTGCCTGGGCACGGTAGACCGAGCCAAGATTGAGCCAGGCTTCGAAGAAGTCGGGGCGCTGCTCCAACGCTTGTTTTCCATGTATTTCGGCCAGTGCGTAACGGCCCAGCTCCAATTCCGCCAACGATAGCAGATGGTATGTCTCTGGTTCATCCGATCCCTTTCTGAGTGCCTTTTCAAGATGCCGGGCTGCATCTCCGTACTGCTTTTTCAAGATGAGCGCCACCGCCATATAGTGAAACACCGGCCATGGGGCATTTTTCTTCTTCGAAAGCGGTTTCAGCAGTTTAAATGCCTTATCGGGGTTCGGCTTTTCAGAGTTGATAACGGCAATAGCCTGTTGCAACTGGAGCTTCATTATCAGATCGGTTTGGGTAATGGTGACCGCCGGATATCTGCCGGCGGAAGTCGCATGTTTGTTAGTCACCTTCTCATAGCAAAGAACATGCCAGTTTGTACATCCTGGACTCTGGCACGGTAATTGCCGTATAGTTCCTTGAGTTTGTACTCAGCTACGACTCATCCCGCAGTACCTGAACCGTTTTATAAGATTAGAAATTATTAATCACATTAAGTTTTTTCCGTTTATTCCGATAACAAAGATGCCAGAAAGCTTCTAAAGCCAAACAATCATGCGTGACCCACAACTACAATATCAGCGCCAGTCGGTGATCAATGCATCGCCAGTCAAGCTGGTCATCAAACTGTATGACCTGGCCATTCAGGCCACCTATCGTGAAGATGACAAACGTCTAAGGGAAATTCTTTCCACTCTGGTAAAAGGGCTGAATTTCGACCATGAGCCGGCCGAACAGTTGTTCAATATTTACCAGTACTGCCAGAATATCTCGCGTGAGGGACGTTTTGAAGAGATCCGTGAGATCCTGGAACCGATCCGGGAGGCATGGGAGGAATCGGCCACCGACGCCATTGTCCGCAATGCCAACGGTTCCACCCCTGGCTGAATCGATCCGGTCCCGGACTTGTCATGAATCAAAGGGAATAACAATTTCATGCAATAACAATTTCAAGCCTTAACCAATCATACCTGAATGCCACAGGGTACCATATCGGAACGATTATGACCTCCATAGGAAATATTTTCCAGCAGAATAACCCGTACGAAAAATTCGTACAACAGCTGGTGCAGCTTGAGAGCCGGACAAAATTTCAGTTGCAGCAACAGCAAAGCACACATCGGGAAAGGAAAACGGCCCTGGGTGAGGTGAGTTCCGTTATTTCGAAGTTTAACAGCAAGCTGGACGAGCTGAACCAGCCGTCCAATAATGCTTTCAGTCCTCTGAAAACATCTTCCAGTAATGAGCAGGTGGTGAGAGTACACTCGGCCGATGGCATCACCAGGCCTTCGGTCTACAACATTACCATAGACCGGCTGGCTTCGCGGGATACTGCGCTTTCGTCCGTGATTCAGGGAGATGCGTTTGATCTTGCCGCGGCGGGACCTGGTCAGGTGACCATCACCATTGGTGACAAGACAGAGACGCTGACCATTGCCACGCAGATTGAAGATGACGAAGGCAACATGGTCACCAAAAACAACCTGGAAATCATGGAAGCATTCGCTGCCCAAATCGCGGAGCATTTCGGCGAGGAAGCCCAGGCCAATGTTTTCCGGGTGAACAGCGAGCAGGTACAGCTCTCCGTGCAGAGCCTTCAGACGGGTAGCGAACACGCCCTTTCGTTTTCGGGTGCCAGCGGCGCCCTTGCGGCCATTGTCAACGGTACGGGGGAGTCAGACGGAATGACGCGGCTTGTGCCTCAGGAGGAGCTGGATGCCCGGTTCACCATTGACGGGGTGACTTTTGAGAGAAGCAGCAACATGATCGACGACGCGATCACCGGTTTGAGGTTTGAAATGATGCGGCCCTCCGAGCTGTCCGAGCAGATGTCGGCGCAAAGGGATATTGAAGTGGCGCGGGAAAATGTGAACGAATTCATTTCCGCTTTCAATGAAATCAACAAAACCATTCGTGACCGCACGTTCGTAGATGCCGAGAACGACCGCAGGGGCGCCCTGCAGAACATGCGTTCCATCCGCAACCTGACCCTGAACCTGCGCCAGACCGGCCTGCAGGCGATGGAGGGCGTCGAGGAAGGGCAGCTTTCGAGCCTGTCCGAGATGGGCATCGGATTTGAAAAAGACGGAACCATGAGGGTTGAGGATTCCGCACTGCTGAACGAAATGCTTGAAACCAGGCCGGATGAAGTGGCCCTGTTTTTCTCCAGTGAAGATTCCCCGATCGCGCGGATGAAGGAGCAGACGGAGTCGTATACACAGTCCAATACGGGTATCATTGCCTCCCTCAAGCAGGGAATCGATCAGCAGATTGACCGCCTTGACAACCGTATCGCCGCCCAGAACCGCTACCTGGAGCATTATGAGGAGCGCCAGAGGGAGCAGTTCCGCATCCTGCAGGCGGTTATTGACGAAGGAGAGCAACAATACAGCCAGGTCATGAATTTCATGGGCCGGATGGGCATGTACTGATAAACGGTGGGTATGATGATTGAAATTACATCCAAATTGAACATGGTCAATGAGATAAGCCGCGACATGCTGAATTGTCTCAGGCGCAGTGACTGTGATGTTGAAGACGTGCGCCGGCTTTTGGATAGGAGGAAGGAGATCATGAATACGATTGACAACCTGCTAACCGAACGCAAAATGGATACTGTCACAGAACAGGAGAAAAAGTCTCTGATGGGGCATTTCATCCGGTTCCGGTCCCTGCATGAAGAGACGCAACCTATACTGGTGCAGCGGCTTGACTCACAGATGGAGCTCATCGGTGGTACAACCCAGCGGAAGAAGGCCGAAGAGAAGTACCAGCTTTCAGGTGAACCTGATATTTCCTATTTTTCCAAACGTTAACACAGCACCCGGTTATGGATATAAAAAAACTGACCTCAAAACAGATCAATGGAGCACAACCTGCCAGAAAGCAGAGCTCCGTACCCGGACTGTCACCGGCTGGCAGCAAAGCCGGAAAGGAAGAAGACAAGCTGTCCCTGAACAGTTATACCTTCCGGCAAAACGAATTGCTGTTCGCAAAACTGGAATACCAGAAGCAATCCCGGACCTCATTTGAAAAACTGAAGGAATTAAAAAACCAACTGGCTGAGTATCAGGATGCCAGCCAGATATCCCGTGAAGATGCAGCCGACACGGTTATCGGAAAGAAGCTCAGCAATTCATTGGTGTGGGAAAAAATCGCCCGCAAAATAGCTGACTCGTGATTCAGCCAGCCTGTTTTGCTTTGATCCGATCTTGTCAAAGATTTCACTTTTGGGCTTTTTACAGTGTGTTTTGATCTAAAAGAGCTTTTAAATCGATTCTACCATGATATTAATTTCATAGTTTGGCTATTACTACTTTTTTTGATATTCTTTCCAGGGACGCACCCCATTTATACTCAATATTATTTATAGATTCATGAGTGGCCGAATAGTCGTTATTGACGATGACAAGCTATTGCTAGATTTCATGGAAGAACATCTTTCAATGAACAAATTTGAGGTTTCCACATTTGAATCTCCTGTTAAAGCACTCTCATTCATCGAAGAAAAAGAACCGGATCTTGTCATCAGCGATGTCAAAATGAATGAGATGAGCGGGGATGAAGTTCTTGCTCACATCCGCAATAACCATTCGAAAACGGGTGTCATCCTGATGACCGGTTTCGGCAATATCAACCACTCCGTCAATGCCATCCGCAGGGGAGCTTTTGACTACATCACCAAGCCCTTCACCTCACGTGAAATACTGGCCCGTGTGAACCGCTACTATGAAAGCAGTGAAAAGGATCAGGAGCAGCGAGCTGTTCGGGACAACAGTGGCAGCGCCACTCCAAAGGCCTCGCTTGCCGCTCGTAAAGACAATGGGTCAAAGCAGAGACAACCCGCTTCCGGTAAAAAAGTGGTGATGGTCGGTGAGAACAAGAACATCCGTAAACTGATTGCCCTTCTTCCTCGCATCGCCCGAAATCAGGCGCCGGTCCTGATACAGGGTGAGAGTGGAACCGGAAAGGAGGTCTATGCCCATCTCATACAGCAGGAAAGCGACAGGGCTCACGAACCCTATGTGAAGATCAATTGTGCCAACCTGCCATCCGAACTCGTTGAAAGCACCTTGTTCGGACATGTGAAAGGTGCGTTTACAGGTGCCATAAACGACCGTAAAGGTGCTTTTGACGAAGCAGACGACGGTACGCTGCTCCTTGATGAAATAACGGAGATAGATATCAAAATCCAGGCCAAGCTGCTGCGTGTGTTGCAGGAAAAAGAGTTCCAGCGTGTGGGAAGCCAGAAGCCGATCAAGGTGGATGTTCGCATCATCTCAACCACAAACCTGAACATAAGAGAAGCAATTAATGAGGGCCGGTTCCGGGAGGATCTGTATTACCGCCTGAACGTTTTCCCCATAGTGATACCGCCATTGCGTGAACGGCAGGAGGATATACCGCTGTTAACGCAGTATCTCATCGACCGATATACCGAACAATACGGCCTGCCGGATAAAAAGCCGTCGGAAGAACTGATCAGCTTCCTGATGGAACAGGAGTGGAAGGGCAATGTTCGCGAACTGGACAACAAAATCCACCGTGGTGTGATTCTGGCTCATGACAAGTCCGAAATCACGATAGATGATGTGGAAGACCAGCTTTTTTCACAAGCCGTTGAGGAATTGAAAAGCGATGTATTGTCTGACCTCCCCCTGATGCCTATTGAGGAGATGGAACTGATGATGATCAAAAAGGCTCTGGAACGAACCCGGGGCCACCAGAAGAAGGCCGCCAGCTTGCTAGGCATATCCGACCGAACCATACGCAACAAAATCAAGAGTTTCGGCTGGAAACTGGAAGAATTCTGAACCGGTCCTCACCCACGACGGGCATACCTTTCTGTCATTAACCGGTTGCAGTTTTACTTCTCCGGCTTTTTCTGATGCCAGATACTAGCGACCGGGCTTTCTCGATATCCCTGCTTTTCGACAGGATGGCGATCCATCGCCGCATGTACACCTCGTTTTCAGGATGCTTCTTCATCATCCGCTCGCAGCAGGCCGAGGCAAATTCGTACCATCCGTTTTTGATAAAGAGTCCAAGATAATCAAAGGCAGCTGTCTCACTGCTCTTGCTCAAAGCACCCTTTGCCGGATCTCCGAAAAGTTTGCAAAAATAGCGAACCGAAAGATCGTACTCCTGTTCTTCCAGTGCCAGCATCAGCAGTCGCTCTGTCAGCTCGGCAGGTGTCCGGTCATTCAGCAGTTCATGCAGACTCTGATAATGGCGCATTGATTCGGTCCTCATTCCGGCTCGAAATGCCATATCGGCCATCAGTGACAGCATTTCTTTATCCGACAACCCTTTATCAAAGCTTGCCCTGGAGTGTTGCATCCGTATCCCATGGCATTTTTCAAGCATTTCATAAGCCTGTGACCAGCGTTTTTCCAGCTGGTGCATTCGGAAAAGGATCAGATAGGCGAGTTGCTGCAAGGGCTCGATCCGGACAGACTCCTCTGCCAGCTCCACTGTTTTGGAGCACTTGTATTGTTCGGCCATGCAGCTGGCCAGACCGTTAATAGCAGCCACACTCTCGAACGAGAGCGCTTTGCGGTCTTTCATGACCCTGCGAAACTGTGCGGCCGCATGGACATACTTCCCTGCATCAAAATACCGGATACCAGTAACCAGATAGAGCAAAGCCGGGGGATTAGACGCTGACAGCTCCTTTTCAGTCTGTAGCAACCGGAACGGATCCGTAGCTCTGTCAAACAGTAATGGCTTTCCGGCCAGTGTACCTGACATCTCCATGAAACAGCGGCTGGCGTCCGGCAGGTCAACTCCGTTAAACGGCATTTCGGCATCCGAGGGAACCACCCGCAACTGATAGCATTGCCTGACGATACCATTCTCACTCCACCGCACCAACGCCGGAATCCACTGCTCCGGACATTGGCTGATGACCGATGCCAGATCAGCTAAATCCACCTTCTCATCATCCTGCAGAAACAGTGTCTTTTCGGATCCGCAATGCATGAGAACATGGTTCCAGACTTCGACCGTTGTCTCATTCGGGCCATAGTGATACCAGTTCACCTTGTGTCGGAGCACATCCGGACAGGCAAAAGGGGCTGCGACATGTACTCTCGGGAATGTGCGTATCATGGTGACAAGCTGACGGGGATCCAGAACCCCCAGCCTGCTAAGATGGATAACCGGCTCTACACCCTTAATGCGACCGGAAGGTTGATGTGTGCCTTTCAGGTTGATCAAATGCATTTCATTCATATCACAAAGTAGCGTTGGTTGATTCTATCAGTATGGATCCGGCAGGCGGCCGGGGCATCAGAGATAATCCAGCAGGGTATTGTGGATCATTTGGGTATGCACCGCCATGGCGGATTCAAAGGCGATCTGGGTACGCTGCATGTCGGAAAAGGCCTTGGCGAAATCGGTATCCGTCAGTTCACTGACATTGGACTTGAGCACGATATTGGTGGATTCGTACTGCTCGTTCATGAACTCCAGCCGGTTGATGTTGTTGCCAAGGCGGGAGGCCAGGATCGAGGTATGGTCGATGACTTCCGTAATATCACCCAGCAACAGATTCAGGGTTTCCCTGTCATTATCGAGAAGAGCCTGTTCGATATCCCCGATAACGGCAAACATGTCACCGGCGCCCGTTTCACGCAGTTCCGCACCGGTAACACTGATATCCACGAACATCTGATCTCCTGCCTGGACGCGGGGTGCGGTTGCATTGCTGTTGCCGGCCACACCACCGGGTGCCGTTTCGTCAAAGACCATCGGTTCAACGGACGAATTGGTGCCCCCGAAGAGATAACGGTCCCCGTAGGAACTATTCAGGGTCATGACCATGGTGTCACGAATTCCGGCTATTTCCTGAGCCATGGATTCCCGGACCGTCTCACGGGAAGTGTCCGTTGCCCCGTGTGTCAGGATCCGTTTGATCTCAATCAGGTTGTCAATAGCCTCGTCGAGCGCTTCCTGTGCCAGCCGGCCCTGCCGCAACCCGCTGCTTATGTTCTTCTGGTACTGCTCCTGTTTGCGGATATTCTCCTCCAGGATACGGCTGCGCTGGAACGAGATCGGATCCTGCGAGGGTATGCGCACCCGCTTTCCGCTGGACAGGTCCGACTGAATGCCCGCCATCTGGCTGCGGTTTTTGTTGATATCGCGCATGAAATCATCAAATATGATCTTCTGTGTGATACGCATGGATTACCTCACGAGACTTATAAGTGTATCGTACATCTGCTGGGCCGAAGCCATGACACGTGCCGCACCCTGATAGGCATTCTGGTACTGGATAAGGAGGCTGAGCTCCTCATCCACGTTGACGCCGGCTTCCCGCTCCTGCTGCACTTCAAGCATCCTGATCTCGGATTCGCGGGCTTCAGAGGCAACACGAAGCTGCGAAAGGCTGGCTCCGGGACTGCTTATGAGGTCAACGGCGTAGTCAACGGGTTTTCTGCCGTTGAGGATGGATTCGTTTCTCAGGTTTGCAATGGCCGCGGCAATGTCACCATTGCCGGCCTCTCCGGCTGCCGATGAAGCGGCAATGTGACCGTGATTGTCAAGGATGTCCGGATTCACCCGCATGTTGTGCGCCATGGTATAACCGGGATCGAAGAAATCCCTTGATTCACCGTCATTCAATCCGAAACCACTGCGGTGCAATGCATTGAACTCTGAAACCAGTGTTTCGGCTATCAGGTTCAGCCGCTGTTTCATTACCGGTATTTCCTGTTCGTACACATCAATTGCAGCAGCAAGTTTACCGCCTTCGGGTGAAACGGGCGTGTCGTTTTCAAGTCGCAGGTCAAACGTTTTGGCAACATCGTCGTTGTGCGGAATAATCTTCCGATAGGTGTCCTGGTGCAGAACCTGAACTCCGCCGATTCTCACCTCAAGTCCACCGTTCTTTGCCGTCATGGTTTCGATATCGACCAGATTTGCCAGTTCCTCCAGCTTTCTGACCTGGATATCCAGGCTTGCATGGTCCGGGCGGGACATGGCATCGGATACGGTGATCGACTTGTTCAGGGAGGCAAGATCGGCGAGTATCTCATTGATCTTGTCGGTTGTGTTTATCACGGAATCACGGGTGACATCGCTTACAAGATCCAGACTGCGCTGCATATCACCCATTTTTTCGGCCAGCTGGGTAGCTTCACCGACCAGGTTGTTGCGGACACTGAAGTCCTGGGGATCGTTGGACAGTTCGGAAAAGGTGTCGAACAGCCGGCCGATATGCACATCAAGGTCACCGCCGGAATCGGAAGCCACAGCCGTTTCCAGTTGTTCAAAAAGCTTGATCTTTTCCTGCATATACCCCATCTCCTGCCGCTTCTGTCCCAGCTGTAGATCGATCAGCTCATTTCGGAGACGGGTGATTGAGGTGATGTTAACTCCCAGACCTGCGTGAAAACCACGAAGTGGCTGTCCAACCGGTTCCTTGTCAACACGCTGGCGGCTGTAACCTGGTGTGTTTGCATTGATAACATTGTTGGCTGTAACGGATAACGAACGCTCAGCACTATGCAACCCGCTCTTGGAAATCTCGAATAATGTTCTCATAGTCAGTTCAACCCTCCTGGTTAATGGCGATTCCGGAAACAGGGCCCGACTTTTCACCGGTATTACGATAATGAGTGCGTTTTGCATTCTGAAGTTCATACAACGACCGCATCATATCGGAGTTTCGGGACCGGGCAAACTCTAATAGTTCTACAACTTGCTTCTGCTTTGCCTGCAAAATGTCAATGGCTTCGGAAATTTCCATTTTCCAGGTATCAAGCTTATAAGCTTTGCCTGGAAAATAAACTTTCAACAGCTCAAACGAGATATTTTTATTCTTCTTTCCGGTATCGGGATTACAGCCGGCCAGTGCCTTGACCAACTCCTGTTCGGCTTTGAAAAAGTTCTGCTGCTCTGTGACATTCTGTTCCGTAGTCCGGATCAGTGTCTCGGAATCTGATGATATAACCGCCGCTATCTGGTCTTCCATAGCGTTCAAAAGGTGGTTGCTTGCTTTTTTCAACGCTTCCACCTTTTCAGAAAGCACTTCAAATTCATCTGTTCCTGAAAGAACACTTATACTGTTCTCATTGTCGGTCATGGTTTTTCCTCATGGTAATGTGTTACAATAATTTTCTGCTTGTCATTCTTTTGGTCGTGAAGTTTCACGGATACCGACGGGAAGCATTCCGGACTCATTCTCGTGAAGACCTTCCGGATCTGCAGGACCGTCGGTATTGCTTCTGGATTCCGTTTCAAGAAGAGCACTTTGACTCCTGTCCCAATGCTGCTCAAGCAGGTCGGCCACTCCGAGCTGTCTTTGTGAAGCCAGATTGGCCGCCAGTGCATCCGTGACGAACTCACGATACAGGCTATTTCCGCTGCCTGTACCTGTATTGTTATCGGCCATTTGAAATGAATTATTAGTCATTTCCCGGACAAGGTGGCGCGCAAACAATTCCTCGAATTTTTCGGCGGTTTTCTCCTGCCGAATTTTTTCCAAGCGCTCCCCTGACGGTGCCGGATCATACAGTCGGATGAAAGTGTCTATATTCATGAAGAGCTCCGTTTTTGATAATTCTGATGGTGCCTGTTTTACATGACGATGAGTTGCCCTCTCAATGAACCTGCCCTGTCCAGCGCCTGGAAAATGGAAATGATATCGCGCGGACTCAGTCCCAGTGCGTTGAGTGACGCCGAGAGTTGTTCAACCGTTGTCTCGGGTTCAAGAACCAGCGTTTGGGCTGCCTGCTCGCTTATGCCCACTTCCGGGATCTCTCCTGTTACCGTTTCACCCAGGGTGAATGGAAGCGGCTGAACCACGAACGGGCGTACCTGGGTGCGAACCTGGATATTCCCGTGGGCAATCATAACCTCATCGATGATCACATTTCCTCCGGCCACAATGGTGCCTGTCCGCTCATTGATGACTACACGAGCCGGGGTGTCCACAGTGATCTCCTGTTCCATGATCAGACTGGTGAAGATGTTCATGTTGCCGGTATCGCCCCGGAAAGCATCAGGCCAGGTGATATGGACCAGCCCGGGATGCTGAATTGTGGCCAGGTCTTCCTCAAACGTCCGGTTTATCTCTTCGGCTATCCTGCGTGCATTGGTATAGTTTGGGTTCCTTAGAACAAGGCCGAGCGGGGCATCGCCGTCATGGACAAAGGTATCGTTTTGCTCAACCACTCCTCCACCAGGTACCGTGGCGGTCAGCGTCTGATTCCGTGTGATACGCGCACCAGGTATTTCTGCGGTGATACCGCCGACCACAAGCGGTCCTTGTGCTTTTGCAAATACCTTTTCATTGTCGGGATCGAAAAGCGGTGTCTGGAGCAGGACCCCACCCTGAAGGCTGCTGGCATCTCCAAGCGACGAAACAGTAACATCTATAGCGCTTCCGGGCGAGTGATACGGTCCGATTCTGGCTGTGACCATCACGGCAGCCACATTTCGGGTACGCAGCCGCTCACTGTCCACCGTGATACCAAAATTTTCCAACATGTTCGCAATGGACTGAACCGTAAAAACGGAACCTCTGCTGCTGATGGTGCGATCACCGGTGCGATCCAGCCCGGTCACCAGGCCATAGCCAATCAGTTCCTTTTGCCTGGCATGTTCCACCTCCACCAAATCCCCCAGCCTGGTCTGGGCCTGTGTTGCATATACGACCGTCAGCAGCATTATTCCGATAAGTAGTATGTGATTAAATATTTTTCCCATTGTTTGCCAGGTATGGTGCTTGATTACGTAGTGCTGGTTTTTCCGGACTTTTAAAACAGGTTATTATTGCAGTCCCCCTACCAGGATCGTTACACCCATTGCGGCGCCGATCCCGTAGAATAACAGACGGCGGGTGAACCCGGGCCGCCGCCTGGTTGCATCCAGGTCTCCCATCTTCTGGTAGTTGATCTGCGCATTTGCCACCCGATAGGAAGGTACCCGGTTCCTGCTGTCCACATCATTGGATCTAATGATGCCGTCCAGACTGAGCTCATGCAGCTCACCGTTGATTTCCGTGACTCTGTTGCCGCTTACGACCAGATCTCCACGACCTGTGATCTCTTTAATCTGTACGCTCAGATACCCGCTCAGCAGCTGCCGCTGATTTGCAAGGTTGCGTTCGTCGGCATTATAGTTTACAGATGTATTGGCTCCGAAATAGGGTTCAAAAGGAAGAAAATTGCCGGATGCAGACCCGGCTACGTCACCTGCCGTGCGGGAAGTCCTTCGAGAGTCGGTTGTGGTGCTGCCGGAGATGTTCTCCATCAGCACTACTGTAATAATATCGCCGACCTGCTGTGCCTTGACATCGCGGTACAGCGAGTGCTGTGCGAAAACCTGCACGGATGTTACCGCCAGTATACATACTGGAAGCATCAGGTAAGAAAAAAATGATTTTACGTTCATGTTTTTTATCGATTATTGTGTTGCAGAATGCATGCATGCTTGCTCATCACAGAGTCCGTTTCCACTCCACTTCTCCTGGACTCCTGACCGTTGCCAGATACGTTCTTCGCGTCTGTTCGCTGTACACGCGGATATCTTCATTTTCCGCACCGTTTTGCCGCGCAGTCGCGGAAAGAATGATCTGCATACCGTCATCAAAGAAAATCACGTCCACCGTATCTCCGGCTTTCACCAGATAGTCGGTGGTGATATCTGACCGGCGGACCGGCTCGCCCATTGCCAGTGTCCGCCGGAGTGTCATTCCCTCAAGTTCATCTGCATCCATAACCAGCTGTCCGCGATCACGACTGACTTCCACCCATCGCAGAACCAGCAGGCCGGTGTTGATCCGGGTACCTGCAGGTATGCGTTCCGCGGTAACAGGCACTTTGGTTTCAATGGTGAGCCGTAGCTGGACGTCTGCCTCTCTATGACGATTACCGTCAAGATAGCGCACTCTGAAAGTGGTATGACGTTCCGGTTCGGTGGTAGGAGTGACACTTACAATGGCTTCTTCGGAGATCCTGGTCAGGCTTCCCGGAATCCAGCCCGGTTCGACAAAAAAACGATATCGATTCGTGTCGTGGTGCTGTGTCAAGGCCTTCTGCGCCTCCTCCAGGATAATTTGGACGGCCCCATTTATACGGCTTGCGATTTCCTGTGCAGTTGGATGCTCCGACATCCCGGCGTCTGTTCGGCACACCGGGAGTGTCATCATCAGAAATAGCAGCAATAAAACAAGTCTAATCATGGCTGAAAAGGGCTGTCAAGATTTACCTTTTGATACCATTGGTGACGGCCATCATGTCCTCGGCGGTCTGCACCACCTTGGAGTTGGTCTCATATGCCCTTTGCGCTTCGATCAGTTTCACCATTTCGTTGACGATATCCACATTCGACTGCTCCAAATACCCTTGGCGAAGGACACCAAATCCCGGCTCACCGGGATTGCCGTAAAACGGCATACCGGAAGCTTCTGTCTCGGCAAACAGATTGTCACCCAGAGCCGTCAGTCCCGAAGGATTTATAAACTTTGCAATTTCAATCTGCCCCAGATCCAGCTGGCCGCCGTCGCCGGCCATTTGTGCCGTAACCACACCGCTTTGGGAGATTTCGATGCCTACGGCCTCCATAGGAATCTCGATCATGTCGTTAAGTGGCAAGCCGGAGTTGTTGACCATCAAGCCGGTGGCGTCGCGACTGAAATTGCCGTCACGCGTATAAGCTACGCTGCCGTCCGTAAGCTCTATCTGAAAAAAACCTGCACCGCTGATGGCAATATCCAGGGCGGCTCCGGTCTCTTCCACCGGTCCCTGCATGAAATTGCGCTGTGTAGCCACGGCCTGCGACCCATGACCTATTTCGAGTGTCGGGCCGTCGTTTGCCGGTCGGCTGGCGGCCGCACCGTGACTGGAAGACGCCACCTTTTCGTAGAACATGTCCTGAAAGGCGATTGACGTGCGTTTGTAACCGGTCGTGTTCACATTCGCCAGGTTGTTGGCAATGTTGTCTACCGATCGCTGCTGAGCGCTCATACCGAGTGCTCCGGTGCTCAGTGCTCTAAACATTTTATTCCTCTTTTTTTGTTTATGTTAAAATCTTCCCAGGGTATGAGTAGCGTGTGACAGCAGTTCGTCCGTAGTTTTCATGGCACGCTGTTGTGCTTCGAACATCTGCATATTTTTGACCATGTCGGCCATTTCGCTCAGCGTCTGCACGTTGCCCTTTTCGAAATAGCCCTGGACGATCTCACTTTCGGGGTCTTGTTGCATCAAAATGGCCCCCGGGGCGGTGAAATAAGTGTTTCCTCTGCGTTCCAGGGTGGATGGATCCCCTGTTCTGACAACCCGGATCTGATCGTAAACCTCGTCATTAAGCCGAATGGTACCGTCTTTTGCCACATCAAGCCGGGCTTCTCCCTGCTGTTGGTCCATGGCGTGGAAATACTCGGGAATATGGATACGACCGGATTGCCCAATCACGTGACCACCCCGGTCATTTCTAAGATAGCCGTCAGAATCCAGGTGGAAACGGCCATTGCGAGTCAGGTTCGCCTGCCCTTCATCTTCAACGACGAAAAAACCGTTGCCGACAATGGCGAAATCGAAGGTGCCGCCTGTCGGTTCCAGTTCGCCCTGTTCCAGTGAGATCTGTTGCATGGGAACGGTGCGTGACATTTGCCTGCCGTCAATCTCTTCCGTCAGAATCCGGTGGAAGAGCTTGTCCGCCTTGAAGCCGGGAGTGTTCAAATTGGCCATGTTGTTTGCCGTGACGTCCTGGGCCCGGGAAAACATCTGCATGGCCTGCATATGGGATTGAAGTCTTTCTATCATGGGAATGACCTTATTTTTTATTTGTACCATTCCTCATATTCAAAATGTGTGCCAGCGTGCCGACAGCCTGTTGCAGGCAAGATAGACTTTTCAGAGAGGGCAGTTCCATCCACCGGAGGGAAATGTTTTCCGCGACGGGGGGCTTTTATTCCACTTCATGGACAGGCACCTCACCTGCAATGCCATTTTTTTTCTGTTGTTCGCGGTTCTGCCGGGGTGGTACTGAATTTGAACTGTTGCAGGCATGTCACAAAAGAAAGACGATCAGGAAAAAACCGAAGAACCAACCGCGCGGAAGCTGGAAAAAGCGCGGGAGGAAGGTAATGTGAGCATCAGCAAGGAGGTGTCATCCGTGCTGCTGATGTTTACGGCCATTGCCATGCTCCTTTTCAGCGGAAGGTTCATGTACGAGCGGATCGAGACGATGTTTGAAACGTTCTTCATGAATGCGGCCAGTCCGATTGATAACGAGCAGCAGGCGCTCAGCCATCTCGAGACGGCCTTGCGGTTCGGGTTCGAAATGATCATCCCGTTGATGCTGATCCTCCTGATCATGGCCCTGCTGGTGAACATGATCCAGACCCGCGGGGTGTTTTCGACCAAGGCACTCAAGCCCAAAGCCAGCAAAATAAGTCCCATGAGCGGTTTCAAGCGGATTTTTTCGATGAAGGGGTTCATGGAGCTGGTCAAGGGATTCGCCAAGTTGTTCATCGTTGGGGTGGTGATATACTACTCCGTGCGAAACGATGTGGAGCATTTCCTCCACTTTTCGGTCATGCCCATGGGGTACACGCTTTCGGAGTCCGGCTCTTACCTGCTGGTGTTCGTCACGCGCATCCTGGCGGCGCTGTTCATCCTTTCCATCGCCGACGCGGCCTACCAGCGGTTCCAGCATCGCAAGGACCTGCGGATGACCAAGCAGGAGGTCAAGGATGAGTACAAGCAGATGGAAGGGGATCCCCATATCAAGAGCAAGCGCCGCAAGACGGCCCTCTCCATGATGCGACGCAAGCGCCTGGACCATTCCGTGCTGCAGTCGGATGTGGTGGTCACCAACCCGACGCACTTCGCCGTGGCCCTGCGCTATGACCCCGAGCGTAATGAGGCGCCCATCGTCATGGCCAAGGGCCAGAGGAAAAAAGCTTTGCGCATCCGTGAGCTCGCCAACCACTATGGCATACCTATTGTAGAGAACAAACCGGTAGCCCAGGCGCTTTTCGCCTCGGCGGAGGAAGACGAGTTCATACCGGCCGACCTTTACCGGGCGGTTGCGGAGATCCTCGCCTACGTCTACAAACTTAAAAACAAACAACACCACTGATCCCGATGGCCGGACTGAATCTTACCGGAAGCCAGTTGCGAAACATGTTTTTCAGGACCGATGTGCTCATCTCGTCGAGCATCATCATCATCCTGATGATCATGATCCTTCCTGTGCCCGCCGGTATTGTGGATGTGTTCCTTGCCATGAGTGTCTCGCTGTCACTGGTGGTGCTGCTGGTGGCGTTCTACACGCTCAAGCCACTCGATTTTGCCGTTTTCCCGGGGATGCTGCTCATCCTGACGCTATTCCGGCTGTCGCTCAACGTGGCCACGACCCGACTGATCCTTAACGATGCCTACGCCGGGGAGCTGATCCAGTCTTTCGGCGGTTTCATGGTGCAGGGCAACTTCGTGATCGGGATCATCATCTTCTCGGTCCTTATCATCATCAATTTCGTGGTGATCACCAAGGGCGCCACGCGGATCGCCGAGGTGGCGGCCCGTTTCACCCTGGACGCCATGCCGGGCAAGCAAATGGCCATCGACGCCGACCTGAACGCCGGGTTGATCACCGACCAGGAAGCCAAGCAGCGCCGCGAGGACATTGCCAACGAGGCCGATTTCTACGGTGCCATGGACGGTGCCAGCAAGTTTGTGCGGGGGGATGTGGTTGCCGCCCTCCTCATCACCTTCATCAATATCTTAGGCGGACTCATCGTGGGAACGCTCCAGCAGGGCATGTCACTGGCGGAAGCGGCGCAGATCTACACCTTGCTTACCATTGGCGACGGACTCGTTTCCCAGATCCCCGCACTGCTGGTCTCCACGGCGGCCGGTATCATCGTATCCCGCGCCGCATCCGAGGGCAACCTGAGCGACGAAATGACATCACAGCTCCTTGGCAACCCCAAGACCGTGGCTATTGGCGCCGCCTTTGTCCTTTTCATAGGCGCGCTGCCCGGCCTGCCTCTCATCCCGTTCTGGGCGCTCGGCGGCCTGCTGCTTTTTGTCGCCTACAAAAGACATATCGCCCAGCAGGAAGAGGAGGAACAGGCACGGTTGAACGGCAGCCCCTCACAGGCGGCAAAGAAAGAAGACCGGGTGGAAGATTACCTGCTCCTGGATACGCTTGAGCTTGAAATCGGGTACAGCCTGATACCGATGGTGGAGCAGGAACAGGGAGGAGACCTGCTCGAGCGCATGTCTTCGCTCCGCAAGCAACTGGCTGCCGAACTGGGTATCATCATCCCCCCAATACGTATCCGCGACAATGTGCAGCTTGATGCCAACCGTTATACGATCAAGTTGCGCGGCATCATCCAGGGTGAAGGGGAGTTGCTGCCGGGATATTATCTGGCGCTGCTGCCTTCTGATTTCAAACCCGACATCCAGGGTATCAAGACAAAGGATCCCACATTCGGGATGGATGCCATCTGGGTCAGCGGAAACAACCGATCACAGGCGGAAAAATATGGGCTTTCGGTAATAGAATCCGGTGCCGTGATCACCACCCACCTTATGGAGCTGCTCAAGAAAAATGCATTCAAACTGGTGGACCGCCAAATGACACGACGCCTGGTGGACAACCTTAAGGAGCACTCACCGGCCCTTGTTGAGGAACTGATCCCTGACGTATTGAAAATCGGTGATGTCCAGAAAGTACTCAAACGGCTGCTTCGCGAGCGCGTGCCGGTGCGGGATCTTACAAGCATCCTGGAGTGCCTCGCCGACCAGAGCGCCCAGACCAAAAACACAGACGTGCTGACGGAATACTGCCGCGCCTCCCTCTCAGAAACCATTACGGGACAGTTCCGGTCCGATGGAAATGAAATACAGGTCGTGGTACTGGCATCACAGCTTGAATCGCATCTTATCGGCCAGGCGCAGCAGGGAATGCTGAATTCCAACACACTGGGGTTCACCCCGAAGACCGTAGAAGAGATTTACACAACGGCATCCGGCATCCTTGAGAAGATGATTCGCCAGGGCCTTGAGCCCGTGGTGTTGACCTCTCCGGTATTGCGTCCCACGATTTATGATTTTTTGGTACCGATTTTGCCTGAAGTAAGTGTACTCTCATACAACGACGTAAGTCCGGATGTACAAATCAAGACTTTTGACAGAATCCGGCTTGAACAGAAAGAATTGCAAGAACCCAGCTCCGTATGATATTAAAGAAGTTTTTCGGGAAAACGATTGAGGTTGCGAAAAAAAGCGCACGGCAGATGTACGGTGACGACATCGTGGTCCTGGAGTCATTTCATCCCGAAGACGGCGGGGAGGCCGGGGTTACCGTCCTGGTAGATACGCTCCCTGCGCGGGAAAAAAAGGAAGCTCCGAAGGAAAAACGTTCCGGTGAGAATACCCCTTTCAGAAATGTTTTTTACAAAAGAAGGGACGCCGCTGCCAGGCCGGCGAACGGTCAGGCGGAGCAAAAACCGGGACAAGGCACGGGACAGAGTGACGAAACGAGCACGGAGCGGAGCGGCCAGCAGCCAGCCGGCAGCGCGGCGCAACGGCAATCGGAAAACAACGTGAGCCGGAACTTGCAGGTCCTCAGGGATTACGCCTCGCGGGAAGAACGTTTGAAGGTGGAAAATCGTCAGGGCGGCTTTGCCAAGCCGGACGGACTCAGGGGTGACGACGGGCGGTTCCAGCCGGCCCAGGGTGCACCCGAGGCCTCCGAAAAGCCGAAAAATAATCCTTTTTCATCCGGGAATACCAGTTTTAAACCGGGCATGGCAAAAAATCGTTTTCAGGATGCCATGCGTAACGGCGAGAAGGCTCCCGGCGCAGGTGAGGCGACCGCGGCATCCGATACCGGCCACACGTCTGCATCCACCCGATTTGAGCCCTCCGCCCCGGTCTACGGTCCGCCATCGCCCTGGTATGCGGCGGAAGCGGCCGCCGGCCAGCAGCGTGAGGTCACGGCACTTCACAAACGGTTTGACAAGCTGGAGGCCCTTTTGGACGCCACCCTGATCTCGTCAAACCTTGATTACGCATCCCATCCCGCCTTTCAGCAACTGATCCGCACCGGTATCAAGACTACGGTCATTGCCCGCTGGTTCCGCGAGATCATGGAATCCGGGATCGACCCGGATGAGGAGCCCGGGCAGTTTATTGCGGCACTTGGCGATATCATTCGCAAAGCCCTGAAAGGCCGCACCGACCGTGCCCTTTCGCGCCACATACTCTTTGCAGGCCCGTCGGGATCCGGCAAGACCTCGCTGATCATGAAGCTGGTGCAGCATCCCGAGCTCCTTGCCGGCAAGCAGGTTGCTGTGGCGTCCATGATGCCGGACGAAAAAGAGGGGCCCTACTATACGATACTTGAGCCGTTCTGTCGTGACCGCGGTATCCCCTTCTTCGGAGTGCGGGTATCCGACGGGGTGCTGGATGAGCTGGAAGCGTGGAAATCTTTTGACCACGTGCTCATAGACACCCCTCCCATTCCCGTTGCACAGGAGCGCGGCTTCCGCGAGTACTGGAAAATGCGCCAGGTGCTGGTGGCCGCCACACCGCTGGAGGTACACTATGTGATAAACGCTTCACTGAACCGCTACTATTTTCGCGACACAGGCAGCACACACCATCCACTCCAGCCCGATTTTGTCGCCTTGACGCATCTGGATGAAGTCAGCCAGTGGGGACCTGTCATTCCCTTCATGGAGGAGATGGGCTGCGGATCACGCTTCATGAGCAACGGCGCGGGCATCCCTGCGGGATTGAAGGAGTTCTCTCCCGCATGGTTTGCGCAACAAGTTTTGCAAGACACCTGATTTCGGTATTACTATGAGAAATGACAACAGCAGAAAAGGCCCCTTCATACTTGCAACCGTCAGCGGGAAAGGCGGTGTAGGCAAAAGCATGGCTACGGTAAACCTGGCCGATACGCTCAGGACCATGGGCTACACCGTTGCGGTGATCGACGCTGATCTTGGCCTGTCCAATTGCGCCACCCTGCTCAATGAACAGGCAGACGCCACGGTTGCCGAGTGGATCAGGGGCCAGTGCAGCATGGAGGATCTTCCGCTGGACTCCGATGGCCTGACGCTCATTACCGGCGCCAGCAAGCCCGGCCTGTCGGACAAGGACATGGAGATGCTATTCGAGGCCATGGATCAGGTGATCGTGGCATTGTCGGAGTACTACGACTTCATTTTTATCGACACGCCTGCCGGTTCGGGAGAGTTGAGTCTCTGGGCGCTGGACAGGGCCCATCTGGGGATGATTATGCTGGTCAATGAGCCGACCGCCATTTCCGATGTATACCGCTTCTGCAAGTATGTGCTGCAGATTGACCCCACCTATCCGTTTGCGAGTATTGTCAACTTTGCTGATGGTGAAGATGAGGCCGGCCGTATCCATGAAAGGTTCAACACCATACTGCAATACTTCATGCAGCAGCAGGTTTCGTATCTCGGCTTCATACCGGCCAGCGAACAGGTCCGCGCATCCATACGGGACCAGGTGCCGCTGACCCGGCGGCAGCCCCGTCCGGAAGTGATAAAAGAATTTGATTTCATTGCCCATAACATCCTGGGCAAGGCACCCGATCTGCAAACACCGGGTGCCAGGCAAACAGTCAGCCACGAATAACAGGAGAACAAGTCATGCTGATACGATTGATTATCGCGATAGCCCTGCTGTTTTTCTCATTGCTGCTTATGGCCGGTCTGCCGGTCGAGCAGGCATTATATCGAAGCATGCTGGCCTTTCTTCTGCTGTTTGCCGGGTTCTACACCAGCATTTTTTTGATCAATATCATTCGGGAAATATCCCATCGCCACGACACATCGGCTCCGGGGGACGGAGTCCCGGATCAGCAAAACTCTCGCGTCAATGAACAGAAAAAGAGGTAACCCATGGGTGATCTGACACTACAAGAACTGGTCGACTCCTACTGTCAGGATCCTGCTGACGGCCTTAGGAATTCCATCATAAGCAAGTCCATTCCCCTTGTCCGGAGTATCATTGGAAAAATCCGGAGACCGGACCATCCGCTGACGCAGAACGAGGACCTGGAAAGTGCCGCCATTACCGGGCTTCTTCAGGCCCTGGATGCGTACGACTGTTCCAAAAAGATCCAGTTCAACACCTTTGCCTATTACCGCATACGGGGAAGCGTCATCGACTATCTGCGGAAAGTGGATCAGATACCCAGGCAGCAGCGGGGCAATTACGGTCGCGCTCTTGAAGTGATCGACCAGCTTACGCAGAAACTGGGGCGGGAACCCGAAGATTCCGAGGTTGCGAAGGAAATGGATATGGACCTGGACGATTACAGGATGCTGCTTTCCAATGTGCAGCAGCGCAATGCGCTATCTCTTGATTCGAGCCTGG
>SLLP01000256.1 GCA_007133995.1 Balneolales bacterium | reverse complement strand
TTTTTGATGCGATGCGATTGACAACGGACTTCGTCCAGGGCGGTATTTTCTCGCTCGATGGGGTGCATCTGACGCCACGCGGATCTGCGGTTGTTGCCAACCAGGTGATCGGGGCGATCAATGACGCGTTCGGTTCCACACTGTCTCCCGTTAACGTTAGCGCATACGAAGGAGTGCCGTTCCCTTGAGGTTCGGGATTAAATGCAGCTAATCTCTGATATCAACAGGGATGCCAGACATCCCAAATCACGGCCAGGAAGTTACGAATGGTGGTACTTTGACGGAACCTCTGAGGACGGTGACTACCAGGTCGTGATTATTTTTTACGACGGATGCCCGTTTTCAACCCGGTACATGAAAAATGTGGACAAGAATTCGGAAGGCGAACTGTCCATGCCGGGCGGACATCCGGCGATCAGCATCTCATTATATCACAAAGGGGAGACGATTTTTTACAGCATGAGCCAGTATCCGCCGGATCTCTGCTCATTTGACGATACCAAGGCGGCGTTGACGGTTGGAGGGAACTCAATCCGCTATACAGAGCGTGAGAGGCACGGCAGCGACGGGTTTGGTAGCTATGATATCCGGATTAATGAGCGCCTGCCGTCCGGAGATGAGCTGAAAGGCATTATTACGTTTTCGGGCATGGATCCCAATGAAAGCCTGTTCTCTGAAGAAAAAAGGACAGCGGAGTCTGAGGGACGTAAAAAAACAAAAAGGGGTAGTATCGGCTCCTCTTCATCGAAATCCGATGGAAAGGAGCCCGGTGGTGACGGGTCCGGACATCTTTGGAACCTGATCTATCCCCGGGCAAATATGCACTGCCGCATCAACCTGATCAGCAATGGGTTGATCACCAGAGATATGATATTCGAGGGAACCGGCTATCATGATCACAATGTTGGAAATGAGCCCATGAAAGAGAGTTTCCGGGACTGGTATTGGGGTCGGGTGCATTTTCCCCAGGCGACTCTTGTTTACTATGTGATGAACAAGAAAAGCGGCAAAGATCATCGTGCATGGCTCATCAGTCCGGACAATCGCAGACTCTTGTACTCACTTGAGCTAACCCGTCAGCGAAAGAAAAAGACCAACGGTTTTTTTCTGCGACCTGCACGTCATCTTACTTTTGATGATAACGAACTGAGCATAGAAGTGCGTCATCGTACACTTTCAGACTCCGGGCCATTTTATTGCCGGTACATGTCAACGGCTAAACTTACGCATCCCACTCTGGAAACACAGACGGCTTCGGGTATAGCCGAGTACATCCGCCCGGACCGCATTCACCGCCGTATCTATTGGCCATTGGTGCACATGCGACTTCGGTATGTTGATCAGAAGCCGCATTGGGTGCAGAAATCGCCCCGTCTGTTCCGCTGGACCTGGTAGCTGGTCCCTTGTTACCTGCATCTGCATGGTCCATTTGGCTTGGGCTCCGAATGCCGCGAATCGAAGCTAAATGATTTTGGATATTGCGCGGGCCATAATTTCAGCGGCAGCCGGTTGTTCACGCAGCCAAAGTTCGGGTTCGATCAATTCCAACTCCATCACTGCCCACTCTCCGCTGTTGTCCCGGACCATATCCACCCGGCCATACACCGGTGCCGGATCGCAAGCTGCCATGGTGCGCTCCGCCAGTGCGATTTGCTCCTCTGTTGGATTGCAGGGGTGTACCGCACCTCCGTGATCATCCTGAACACGAAAATCACCTGCTTTAGGTGTTTTACGAACGGCATGGGTAAAGTGGCCGTCAATGATCATCAGCGTGTACTCACCCGAACTCCGTATATCAGACATAAACGGCTGGAGCATAAAGGATTCCACAGAGAGTAGCGGCTGTACGATATTCTGGATTGCAGCGGCGTTTTCCGAATTGACGCGATAGGTATGCCGGGCGGAGCCGGATATGCATGGCTTGATGATCGCCTCCTTCCATCCGGTTTCATCGAGCAGGCGGGACAAATTTGCCGTTTCACCGGATTCAATAAACCGCGATGGCACCACGGGGATGCCTTTGGACTCAATATCGGAGAGATAGTGCTTGTCCAGATTCCACCAGATGATGGATGCGTCGTTGCACAGGAGTGTTTGCTTTTCGACACGCTTCAGCCAGGTGGTAAATTCGGAGATCCGGTCATAGTAATCCCAGGTCGTGCGAAACACAGCACAGCGAAACGCCGACCAGTCGATGTTATTGGAAGCCCAGTCAATGCGGACCGATATCAAACCGAGCTTTTTCAGCGCTTCTTGCAAGAGTTCGTCATCGTGAAGAATGTTGCCGAGGTACCAGTCTTCCCTTGCAGCGGTTGATGCAGTGTATCTGTGGTCGGTAAGCAGTGCCACATCGGCGTAAATATGTGACATGAAAATCTAACTTTTTTTGGTATTGCTTTTATTACGTGAGCCGGCCAATATGAGTCCGATCAAGGCCCCTGCCATGGTGGGAATAACCCATGCAAAGCCTGCACTTGCAAAGGGGATTGTGTCGACGGCAAGATACAGGTAATCAAGGGGGATCCCAATGATCTCAAGCGCCTCGGGAATACTTGTGACAAGGGCGCCTGTCACCGCACCAATATATACGGTTCTTTGAGCCAATGCACCCCCGGCGAGGGTAAGAACTATGAGTGCGATGGCAACGGGGTAAACCAGAACAAGCAGGGGAAAGGCAATGTTAACGATGGTGGTGACACCCACAGTCGCAAATATGCCACTGAACACGACCGTAATGACGGCAATTAGTTTGTAATCGACCCGGCCTTTGGAAAGGCCGCTGAAATAATCTGCCACGGTGGCGGTAAGTCCGATGGCGGTGGTAAGGCAGGCCAGGCTGACTGCCAGTCCGAGGGAGATTCTGCCCGTATCACCCATCAGACCATAGGCAATTGCGATAAGAAGATCCGTTCGTTCAACGGTTGGTGGATGGATGGAGCTGGCGGTTGCGCCAAGGTACATCAGTCCGCCGTAGACAAGACCAAGTCCGAGAGCTGCAATGCCACCCGCCTTCGTGGTCATTTTGACCTGTTCGTTCACATTGGTATATCCCTTGATTACCAGAGCACCGATGACAATTTGTGCGAAAACAAGAGAGGCAAGGGCGTCCATGGTCTGGTATCCTTCCCTGAAACCGCGTCCGGTTGCGCCCGGCAGATCCATTTCCATAATAGAGCCCAGTGGTGTGAAGATGCCTTTCAGAATAATCCAGGCAAGGGTAATAACCAGGATAGGGGTGAGGAATTTGCCGATTTTATCCACTACGGCCGATCGGTTCAGTGAGAACCAGAGTGTGATCCCGAAAAAAATGATAGAGAATATTGCCGCCGGGAAGTCTGGCCAGGAGGGACGCACGCCGAGTTCGAAAGCTGTGGCACAAGTGCGTGGGATGGCCAGAAGGGGGCCGATCGCCAGAATGACCACGATGCTCAGGGTGAGCCCGAACCAGGGACTGATCCTGCGGCCCAGATGTTCGATGGTCCCGCCGGCTTTGGCGGCAGCCATGATGCCAAGGAGCGGCATTCCGATTCCCGTGATGAGAAATCCCAGCAGAGCCCATTTCCAATCGACACCGGCCAGCAAACCCATGTAAGGGGGGAAAATAAGATTCCCGGCCCCGAAAAACATGGCGAAAAGCGCCACTCCCACAATCAGAACATCCTTGTTGGTCTGTTGCATCAAGCCAAATGATTACCGGCATTTTTTAAATAGTACTGAAAGGAAGTAAATGAATTTCCCGGACAAATATTCAATTATTTGTGTTGATGGTGGTCATACCCGCTGCTATCTGTTCGGACAGGAATGAAGCCTGTCAACAACTATTATAACCGTATTTTCACCATATGCGGGAGTGGTATTCTGTCCGAAACAGGCACCGGACAAGCTGGAACTTTGATGCATTTCAGTAAAGGTTTTCAAGGGCTCTTTCGGATTTACGATGATGCCGGCTTCCTGATCAACAGGTCTGACAAAATTCGGCGCGAATCGCACCAGTCGGACATCCTGCCATCGGGAGGTTGTCAGTTTAAGCAGCTTTTTATGTCGGTATCACGTTTCTACGAAGCGATGAATTTCGAATGACCAACTCCGGTTTCAGCAGCGTTTTTCGGGGTTTAAAATATTCAGGCTTGGTTATTATCTGATACAAAAAGTGCCGGGCAGCTTCGTTACCCATATGTGAGGTGTGCTGATCAAGCGTTGTAAGAGAGGGTTCGATTACCGAGGAGGAAAAATCATTGCTGTAACCCACAAGGGCCATTTCATCGGGAACAGCAATGTTATTTTCCTTGAAAAACTGAAGTGCGCCCATGGCTGCAAAATCACTTGAAGAGAAAATGGCATCAGGTCGCTCGGGCATTTCAGAAAGCTTTTTGGCCAGGACTTTTCCAATTTCAAGAATACTGTAGGTATCGTGGATTAGATCCGTTTCTATGATGAGCTCATCATCAACGGGAAGATGATGATCACGAATCGCTTGCAGGTAACCCTTCAGGCGGTTTTGATAAATATGGATATGCTGTTTTCCTGCAAAATGTGCAATGCGCCGGCAGCCCTGTTCAATCAAATGAGATACCGCACGGTATGCTCCATAATAGTCATCTGAATAAACCAGGTTTACATTCATCGTTTCTATTACCCTGTCGAAAAGCACCAGCGGGACACCCTGTGATTCAATCTTTTTAAAATGGCTGAAATCAACGGTGTTTTTTGCGACGGATGCAATAATTCCATCGACTCGAATATTCAACAACGAGTCAATGCTGGTACACTCTTTATCATATTGCTCATCCGATTGGCAAATAATCAGTCGATAGCCTTCTTCCCTGACAATTTCCTCAATACCACGTATAAATGAAGCAAAAAACTGGCGATCCGAAGTAGGTACAATGACACCTATGACATTACTCTTTCCTTTTCTGAGAGCCGATGCAATACTGTTGGGCTGGTATTGTAACTCACTGACCTTTTTCCAGACCAGCTTTTTTTTCGCTTTACTGATTCTGGAGTCATCACTCAATGCACGTGATACTGTTGATGCCGTCGTATTCAGCTCTCTGGCAATATCCGAAATGGTTATTTTTTTTTTCATAGTTGAGATTATAAAAAATATTTTTTAGCATGTGTTGCACACTTTGTTCTAACATATATAATTTTACCGTATTGCGCAAACGATTGCACAAGCGGTAGGCTTCTTTAGAATTTCAGCAAATAGACCTATAGATAACTGACTTATGAAAAAAATACATGGCATAGCCACAGGATGTCGCAGCCTGTTTTTCATCCTACTGTTCATTCTCCCGGGTATGGTCGTACAAGCCGCTCCGCATACCCTCGCGAAAATTTCTGTTCATACAGGGTCAAATACTTATTTCGACACCCCGCTGACGGTCTCGCTGGAGGGATTGAACCCGGGTATTCAGAAAGATGCCTTTCGACTCATAGAAACGACAGATGGAGTTTCTGTGCCGGTAACTGCCCAGCTTAAACCTGGAAATCCGGATCGTCTGGCATGGATACTTGAAGGTGAGACGCCGGCGCAGACAGTCCGCACGTACTCTCTTCAGCGCATCGAACCGTCGGATACTCCTATGGCTGCAACACCGGAAGTATTTCTCCAGGATGACGGTGACGACTTACGTGTTATTATTGGGGACAAGCCGGTTCTGAATTATCGCTATACATTGAAAGATGTCCCGGAAGGCGTCGATCCGATTTTCCGTCGCAGTGGATTCATTCATCCGCTATGGACACCGGAAGGTACCAGGCTCACACGGATTCAGCCATCTGGCCATTATCACCATTACGGCATTTGGAATCCATGGACTCATACGGAATTTGATGGCAATGAGATCGATTTCTGGAATTTACGAAAAAATCAGGGTACGGTTATCGCCAGGCAGCCCTATGAGCGCCTAAACGGAAAGATTCTGGGGGGATTCAAGGCGTTACATGATCATGTTCTGATCAAGGGTCCAACCGGAACCCAAACCGCTTTAAATGAGCAGTGGATAGTTGATGTCTGGAAAGCGGATCCGGAGAATTCCTACTGGATTGTTGATTTCACTTCCGTTATTAGTGCAGCAACGTCAGAACCGCTGACTATCAAGGAGTATCGATATCAGGGTTTTAGTTTGCGTGCAAACGAAGCCTGGGACGATAGTAACACGCAAATTTTAACCTCTGAGGGATACGATAAAAGCAATGCCAATGCTACTCGTGCCCGCTGGATCGATGTGCGTGGACCCTCATCTGCCAAAGAACATACCGGTGATGCAACGGGCACTTCCGGAATTTTGATGATGACTCATCCGTCCAACTTCAATTTCCCGGAGCAGCTGCGAATTTGGCCGGTTGGGGCCAGCAGCGGGACAGAGAATGTGTTTATCAATTTCAATCCTGCTCAGGACCGGGACCTGATCATTGAACCCGGGAACACCTACGCATTCAAGTACCGCATGATTATTTACGATGGCATCCTGGGGGATGACCAGTCCGAGCGATTCTGGAAAAACTACGCCGAGCCACCACGAATTGTCCTTGAGCCGGTCCGGCATTGATCTGTCACGTGCTGTTGCTGATACGAGATGCCCAAGGTATGGGTTGGCTGAAGTCCCGGATCAGCAAAGACGACTTTGGGCAGCAAACCGGATGACCGAATATATAAATGGAAGGACAACATACGACAGGAACCTAAAATCCAAAGAAAATGAAAAAAGAAAGCAGCAGCAGACGCAATTTTATTAAAACCGGTTTAACGGCTGGTATAGCCGGTATCATGTTTCCCTCGGTTTTGCCCTCGGGAATTGTTGCAAAAAAAGGAAGAACGGCTCCCGGTGACCGCATTGTGATTGGAGCCATTGGTGTGGGAGCCCGCGGTCTGGGCATGCTGGAAAACCAGTTCAGTCAGTACGAAGATGTGCGTATTGCTGCTGTAGCCGATGCCGATATGAACCGTTGCCGCCAGGTCGCAAATCAATTCGGTGCCGAGGCGTATCAGGATTACCGGCACCTGTTGGATCGTGAGGATATTGACGGGGTCGTGATTGCCTCAACGGACCATTGGCATGCGTTGCATTCCATCCATGCAGCCCAGGCCGGCAAGGATATCTACTGTGAGAAATCACTCTCCCTGACAGTTCGCGAAGGCCGGCTGATGGTGGAAGCTGCCCGTAAATACGACAGGGTGTTTCAGACCGGGAGTCAGCAGCGCTCCGAGGCAAAATTCCACCGGGCTTGCATGCTGATCCGGAACGGATACATCGGCAATGTCACGAATGTTGTTGGTGTTAATTTCAACGGCCCCTGGGAAAATGCCCTTCCGGGTCAGAAGGTACCTGAGGGGCTGGACTGGGATATGTGGTGCGGACCGGTACCGGTGCATCCATACCACCCTGAATTAAAAAATAATCGGGGATATCCCGGCTGGCTTTCTATTGTGGATTTTTGCGGCGGAGAAATTACGGGATGGGGCACACATGATATCGACCAGATCCAATGGGCCCTGGGTATGGACGAAAGTGGACCGACCGAAATCTGGACAGAAGGCAAACCCTACCGGCCCTGGATTGCCGTAAGACCTGACCGTACCGGCAGATTTTTCGGTGCCACGGACCCTGTCATTCATATGAGATATTCTGGTGATATCCACGTCGCGTTTTCGGAACACACTCGTCCGCGAGGAGGTGCTCTGTTCATTGGCGACAAAGGCAGGATTCGCGTCGACCGCGAAACCCTGGAACTCAGCAATGAGGAATGGCATGATTTGCCACTGGAGGATATGGAAGTACAACTGCATACCAGCAAAGATCATTATCGCAACTGGCTTGACTGTATGAGGGACCGAAGCCGACCGGTTGCCGATGTGGAAATCGGCCATCGCTCGGCTACAGTCTGTCACCTTGGAAATATCGCTCGCTGGATAACCCAGCGGACGCAGCAGACCGGCGAGAAATTACTCTGGGACGCCGAAC
>SLLP01000064.1 GCA_007133995.1 Balneolales bacterium | reverse complement strand
TGATCAGGAAAGTGCCGACGGAAAACGAGATCAACATCCTCAAGAAATTCATCCACGGCCTTGAGGTGAAAATTCCCGTCAAGGATGGCACGCATACATCCGAAATGCAGGGGCAGGACAGCTACAGTTTTGAGCTGGCCAACATCTTCATAGGTGGACGCGACCAGACCGAGCTGGTGGAAAAATACAACAAATGCCTGGAAGGACTGACCTTCGACATCGATTACGATAGAGAGGTGCATTTGCATTAATCATGGGACGGCCGCCATCGGATTTTGTCTCCCTTGGCGTCCTTGAACACAGCAAAGATGGCCTGCCAATCAGAATATTGAAACCATGAACAAGAAACAGGTATTCATCATCGGCTTGGACGAGTTCAATCTCGGAAAAATCAAAAAGTTGCCAGAAGCAAAGGAGTGTGAGTTCCAAAGTGCGCTTGATATCTCGGAAATCCGGAATGTGGGAAAATATGACATGAAAAAACTCGTCAATTTGTGCATTGAGCGGATTGACAACCACGGGCAGATTGATGCCATCGCCTCCTATTTTGATTTCCCGGGCACGGTGCTGATCCCGGTAATTGCGCAGAAATACAATCTGCCCGCTCCCGACAAGGACAGCATCCTCAAATGTGAACACAAATTCTGGAGCCGCATGGAGCAACAGAAGGCAATTCCGAATCACATCCCGATGTTCAAGGCCTTCGATCCGTTTGATGATAATGCCTTCGACAAACTGGAGATGATCCCTCCGTTCTGGATCAAGCCGACCAAATCCTTCCGCTCCATCCTGGCTTACCGTATCAGTACCGAGGCCTATTTCTACGAAGTTTTGAAAAAAATTCGGAAGCACATCCACTTCATTGCGAAGCCATTCCAGGAGTTGATGCAGATATACGACATCCCTGAGGAGGTTTCCGGAATGAAGGAGACCTGTATCGCCGAGACCATGATCTCAGGGCATCAATGCACCCTGGAAGGCTATGTCTTCAACGGCAATGTGGTGTCGTACGGGATAGTGGATTCCTTGCGTGATGAGAACCGCTCCTCTTTTTCACGATACGAATATCCCTCGTTCCTTCCGCAGGAAGTGCAGTTCAGAATGAATGATATCGCCCGGCGGGCTATCCAGCAAATCGGGATGGACAATTCGCCGTTTAATGTGGAGTTTTTCTATAACCATACCGCTGATAAAATCTATCTCTTGGAGATCAATCCTCGCATTTCGCAAGCCCATGCCGACATGTTCGAAAAACTGCATGGCATTTCGCACCATTCGGTAATGCTCAGCCTGGCGCTGGACCGAAAACCCGAGCCCCTTTATTACAACGGTGATTTCAACAAGGCGGCACACTTCATGCTCCGGACATATGAGAGCGGACTGATACGCAAAGTGCCGACAAATAACGAGATCAACATCCTCAAAAAATTCATTCCTGGACTGGAGATCAAGATTTCGGTCAAGGAAGGCACGCATACATCCGAAATGCAGGGGCAGGACAGCTACAGTTTTGAGTTGGCCAATATTTTTATCGGCGGACACGACCAGGTCGATCTCATGGAAAAATACAACAAGTGCCTGGAAGGGCTCACCTTTGAAATCGAATACGACGAGTCGGTGCACCTGCATTGATATTTCACGGCCGTCATTGCCTTCACAGCATCAGCAGAAGTGGCTACACCATTACCACTGAATTCCGGATCATTGACAATATTTAAGATATTTAGCCGTTTGTTTAGCGGCTTTTATCGAAGGTTCGTACTGCTCTTCGAGGTTCATCTTGTTTGGTATACCGTGACCGGGAACAGATGAATGTTTACACATAATTATCAATTATAGAAAATTAAGCACATGGCACTTATCTCTCTGATTCAGCAACATTTGACTCGTGTATTGTTTTTCATGTTAATCATTGGTGGAAACGTTTTTATCACCGGTAAAACCATGGCCAATGAGCCATATGAACCGGCTGCACTGCTGCTCACCTGGCAGCAGGATCCCACCACAACAATGACCATAGACTGGCATACGATACCCGGAGAGCGTCGTCCACTACCACCTGCCCTGTTATACAGACAAGATGGAACCGGCGATGACTGGAAGAAAGTGCCCGGAACGATGCACGCATTTCCTTATACCAGCCGTACCATAAATCGTGTGGAATTAACAGGTCTGAAGCCGGGTACAACCTACCAGTTCCGGATAGGGCCACCACCCTCAGATCGTTATCCCTTTCCTGAATCGAAAACCTACAAGTTTCGGACTATGCCGGCTGAGCTTGACGAAACCATACGTTTTGTTAAAGGCGGAGATACCGGACGCGGCAGTTCTACCCGCAGTCTGGCTGCTATGGCGGCGGAAAACGATGTTGAATTTGTCGCTGTAGGCGGCGACTTGTCATATGCCGACGGTGGGGACCGGGACTGGAGAACGAGCGACGGAGAATTTAGTTACCCGGAAGGCGACGAATCCAAGACGCGATGGGTAGAGTGGTTCGAAGTGTTCACAGATGAATTGGTAACGGACGACGGACGGGTGATTCCGATGTTGCTTGGGATCGGCAACCATGAAGTCTGGAGAGGGTATCATTCCAATCATGAGCAATATATACAAACGGATGACTGGCGGGAACGTATTGCTCCGTTTTATTTCAATATTTTTGCCTTTCCCGGGCAGCCAGGCTATGCGGCTATTGACTTTGCCGATTATCTTAGCATGATTTTTCTGGATAGTGGTCATGCCAATCCGATACCGGGTAAGCAAACCGGGTGGCTGGACCGGGTACTGGCCGAAAGAACAGGCGTTACTCACATATTTCCCATATACCATATTGCATCGTATCCGACGGTTCGTAATTATGATGGGCGTTTTCAGACCGAGATTCGCGAGTACTGGGCTCCGTTGTTCGAACGCAGTAATATTAATGTGGCTTTCGAAAATCACGATCATACCTATAAACGAACCTACCCGATCAGGAACGGTGAGGTGGTAGATGACACAGAAGGGATCGTTTATATAGGCGACGGTGCATTTGGCCGTGGAGAAGATGGTGGTAGCGGCGGTCGCAGAGACCGTATGTATGATGTCGAAGAGACCTGGTATCTCAAAAATGCAAATCCATATTCTCATATCATTATGGTAACTTTGGACCCGGATGGCAGCAGTCTTTTCGAGGCTATCCGGTATGACGGAGAGATAATGGATCGTTATCAACCGCCGGTCCAGTAATGTTGGGTCGTTTCCCGGACCGCTACTTCGTCGATACCCGTTCCATAACACGGGTCATCCGGCTTACGAATTCGCCCGGTGACTCCAGTTCGCCCTGGAGCAGGCGGGCCCCGTCATAGAGCTGTCGCGCCATCAGCCGAACCGTCTCACCGCTGCCGGCTACCTGCATGCGGCTCATGTTGCGGATAACCTGGTGCGACGGATTGATCTCAAGCACCCGCTTTGACGGACCCATATCCTGATCCATCATCTTCATCATGCGTTCCAGATGACTGTCCATGCCCTCTTTGCCCACGGTGAGAGTGACCGCGGAATCCACCAGGCGTCGCGAAACAACCACATCCTCCACCCGGTCTCCGGCCTCCTCCTTGAACACCGCAATCAGCTTTTCGAGGGCATCACCCGAAACCTTCTCCTTTTGTTTCTCATGATCCGGATCATCCTCAAGATCCAGATCCGCTTTCTCAATACTTTTGAGGGGTTTTTCATTGTACGACCCAATACCCGGCACAACAAACGCATCCACCGGATCAACAAGCAGCAGCACCTCAATCCCCTTCTTGCGAAAATACTCCAGCTTGGGGTCCCGTTTCAACTCCTCCAGGCTGTCACCCGAGAGATAGTAGATCTCTTTTTGGGAATCCGGCATGCGTTCGACGTACTCCTTAAGGGAAACCAGATCCTCCATAGCCGGCTTCTCGTTTTCCTTCTTGCCAACTCCCTTATCATCCTGCTGTTTTTTTTCTGCTTTTTTCTTGCCGGTTGTTTTGTCACCGCTTCCGGCATCGGCATCACTCTTACCGGCATCGGCACCACTCTTGCCGGAATCGGCACCGCTCTTGCCAGACCCCGCATCCAGGCTCAGTGTGCTGTGGAACCGCAACAATTCGATGATGCGGTCGCGGTTGGCGAAGTCCGAGTTCAGGCCGGATTTGAAAAGCGGCCCGAACTCATCATAAAAAGTGCGGAACTTTTCCGGCTCGCTTTCCACCCAGTACTCGATCATGCCGAAGATTTTATTCGTCAGCACCTCACGGATTTTTGCCATCACCGGAGAGTATTGGGTGACTTCGCGGGATACATTGAGCGGCAGATCCTCGCTGTCCACAACACCTACCATGAAGCGCAGATATTCGGGGAGCAGCTCCTCGCAATTCTCCCGGACAAATACCCGGTTGGAGTAGAGTTGCAGTGACTTCAGGTTTTCCGTTCGGAAAAAATCCGGCTTCGCCTTCTTTGGTACAAACAGAAGGGCCTTGAAGTTGATTCGTCCCTCCATGGAGAGGTGGAGATGGTCCATCGGCTCCTGGAAGTCGTTACTGATGAACTTGTAGAACCCATTGCGCTCCTCATCGGTGACCTCGTTCTTGTTCTTGTGCCAGACGGCTCCTCGCGAATTGACCTCCTCACCATTCACCAGGATGGAGTAATCCACAAAGTTGGAATACTTTCGGATTAGTTGTTTGATGCGCTCAGCATTCGCAAACTCCTTGTGTTCGTTTTTGAGACGGAATGATATGCGAGTCCCCCGCTCGGTTCGAGCGCTCTCTTCAATCTCGTATGTGCCCTTGCCGTCAGAAACCCAGATCCAGGCTTTTTCCTTCGGATCGGCATGACGTGTTTCCACCGTGATCTGCTCGGCCACCATGAACGCCGAGTAGAAGCCGACCCCAAACTGCCCGATCATATTACCGTCGAGTTTGCTCTTCTGATCCTTGAGCTGCCGGATAAACTCCATGGTTCCGGAACTGGCCACGGTGCCCAGGCGCTCGGTCAGGTCCTCGAAATTCATGCCGATGCCGGTGTCATCAATGGAAAAGGTCTGCTCTTTTTCATCCACTTCTATCTTGATACGCGCAGAAAGCTTGGGCGACTGAACATCCTCACCTGTCACCTGCATGAACCGGACTTTGTTCAGCGCATCTGACGAGTTCGATATCAGTTCGCGCAAAAAAACTTCGGGATTGGTATAAAGCGAATTAACGATCAGATGAAGCAGCTGCTTCATCTCGGCCTTGAATTCGAATTGCTGTCGTGATGTTTTCTCCATAATGCGGTAATACTTTTTTAACTTGTTTCAGTTTAATGGATCAGGGTTAAAACGTAAATTATTCGGTATGGCGATGATATGATTGTTTGAATTGGTTTTCAGTCCTTTTTTTTTGTGAACTTGACTTCCCTGGCGCGACCAGTGGAAACGACAAGACCGGTGATCCTGTTTTCATTATCGCGTTGAAACACGAAATCCCATGAGCCTGCACGCCATTTATCAAGATCGTCCTCGTTCATCACCCCGTTTGGAGAGAGTCTTCGGATGAGTTTCAGCGATCCATCCTCAACCGTAAGCTTGTAATCGACCAGCAACTCCTCGTTGTGATACGTGCCGCTGTAATGTTTGAGAAAAGCTTCAAAAGCATCCTTAAGGAGAATCTTGGCCATCTTACGGTTCTTGGCGCCAGGGTCGGCGTCCTCGCGGTTGCAGAGGATGAGTAGCGACAAACCGTGGTCCGGAAAACGCCGTACATCGGTTTTAAAACCCATGAAACTGCCGGAATGTCCCACCATCCGAACACCTTGCCAGGTTGTTATATTCAGTCCCAAAGCATAGTCAAGTGTGTCGCCACCGACGGTCTCCCTGGTGGTCATCAGTGCTTTAAGCTGATCGAACTCTGATGGCAAGTCTTTGTCGCCTAACCAAAAAGACTCCCAGTGCTTCCAATCCTTCAAGCTTGAATAGAGGCCACCGGGACCAACGCCCTGAAAGTTGCTCAAATAGGTTTGACGGAATGCGGGGGTTGGGTCGGGTGCACCATCGCCACCGGCTGAATGGCCATTTCCATCATCATCTTGCCGGCCATTTTTCATCGGTGCGTAGCTGATTACCCTGTTGGTGATGACACGGGTCCGGTCATCGTGGAAATGAGTGTCGGTCATACCAAGCGGTTCCAGCAGCTCTTTTTCCACAAATTCCGAGAACGTACTGCCAGAGACGACCTCCACCAGTTTGGCGAGGGTGGTGTATCCGCTGTTGGTATAACTGTGTGCCGATCCCGGTCGGTTTTTGAGCGACTCACCATTCATGAACAGGTTCATGTAGTCATTAATATCCATTACGTTGCTCAGAGAGATACCGGCAATGTCCATGAGATCATAGATGTCGGGCAGACCGGAGGTGTGATTGAACAGGTGCCTGACCCGCACCCCGGCGGCCCAATCAGGCCAATCGTCAATGTACTCTGAAACCGGATCGTTATACCCCAGCTCTCCCCGGACAATGAGCAGACCGGCGGCAGCGGCAGTCACCTGCTTTGAGACCGATGCCATGTAAAACCTTGCGGAATCGGAGAGGGGTATTCCATAATCCAGATTGGCCATGCCAAATGTTGCACTGTAAACCGTTTCGCCGTTGCGGTAGACCGCAACGGCACACCCGGGTGCATCTTCACGGTCATACTCCGAAAAAAGATCATATATCTCAGAAAGTGAATTCTCATTCGAATAATTTTCAACGTCAGCGGTCTGACTGTCAGTCTGGTCAGCAACTTCATCAAAGGCCTGAACAACAACCTCATCGGCGGCCTGATTGTCAGGAGAACTGTTCTGGCGCATCACCGCCTCGCCTGATTTTGTAACACAGGCCAAGAGGACCACACCGGAAAGAATCCACAAGGCTGCTTTCAAACCGAAAGGGGAAGCGATTAAGTTGTTTTTGTGTGACATGTCATGTGAGTATTGAGATGGATTGTGACCATGTGTGATGCCGATCACGCACATTCGCAGTTTGAAAACGGGATAAAGTGAGGAGTGACCGGGTTGGTTTCATGTTTTATGAAATGTTATGATTCCGGTTCGCGGGGCTTCGATGGTGAAACGGTCAATCTGACCGTTTCTGTTCCGTTGGAAGCGAATGTTCCAACGTCCGGCACGGAATCGATCGTTATCCGTCCAGAGCATCCGCTGCTTCTCTCCACTCTGGCGTTTAAGGTACAGATCCCCATCCTTCAGAACAACGGAAAAGGATGCATCAAGTGATTCGTTGTGATAATGCGCTGCATACCCCCTGAAAAGATCGCCGAATGTGTTGCGCAGATAAAGGTCGGCAACCTGGCGTGAGTAGACAGCGGGATTTATATTGCTTTTATTGCAGAATACCACGATCCCCAGTTCGTATTGGGGAAAGCGCATGTAATGGGTGCGGAAGCCCATATAACTTCCCCCGTGGCCAATGGTGCTGAGCGACTTGTACCTTCCGAGCCGCAGTCCGGCAGCATAGTTGATGAAACTTCCGTTGTTTGTGGAACCGGCCCGAGTCATTATTCGCGTAAAATCTTCAAGATGTGTTCGATTTTCTAAAAAATTGGCATCCCACTTTGCGAAATCTTCAATGGTAGTGAACAGGCCCCGCGCACCGATCCGATCCATGTTGCCACGGTAAAACTGTCCGGGGCCGCGGGAAGTGGGACGATAGCTGGTTACACGGTTAGGCACAATCATTTCGGTATCATCATGCCAGTGAGTGGCTGTCATTCCAATCGGTTCTAAGAAGTGCTTGTGGGTGTAATCGCGAAGGGACATTCCGGTCACCTCTTTGACTAGTACAGATATCAGGAAATATCCGCTGTTACTGTAGAGATACTCGGATCCCGGTTCAAAATTGAGGCGCTGCTGACGGCTGAGCATGACCAGCGCATCCTCGTTGGTAGTGGTGTTGTCGAGGCCGACATCGGCAAGCGAGAGGAGATTGAAAATGTCACG
>SLLP01000253.1 GCA_007133995.1 Balneolales bacterium | reverse complement strand
CACACTGGGATTTTGACGATGGCAATGTATCCCATCAGAGCAATCCCCATCACTCCTACTCCGAGCCCGGTACCTACCAGGTTCGGCTTACCCTTGATGACGGATTTTCACCAGACAAATCGGTTGCTGTCATTCCCGTGGTTGTCGAAGGTTCGCCCCAGGCAAGGATGAACTTTGAGGAGATCACCGTATGCACAAATACACCGGTTACATTTGATGGATCGGCAAGTGTAGACCCCTCGGGGCAAGTCGGCTCTTATCAATGGGAGTTTGGTGACGATTCAAACGCTCTCGGAACAAGGGCTACCCATTTCTATGATGAACCGGGAAGCTATGATGTAATACTCACGGTCACAGGGTCAGGAACTGGTAATTGTCCAAATGTGAGCCAGGTCACCGCACGGGTGAATGTTGTCGATGGACCCACAGCCAGATTCAACGTCGTGGATGTTGTAAGTCCCGGCACAACGGTGCATCTTGATGCATCCGATTCGGAATACATGGATGAACTTAAATCCGTGACCTGGGAGATCTATCAAGAAGAGAATAACCAGTCCGGCGATCAGCCCTTCGAAGTGCTTTCGGGCATGCAGACTTCTCTTCGTCCATCAGAACCTGGCAGGTATCGTGTCCGGCTGATCCTGGAGACCGACAGTCAAACCGACTGCAACCTGTCCGTTCATGAGCGAATCTTTGAGGTAAACTCCGCACCTGTTATTTCCTGGAATGCACCTGATACACTGGCCCGATATGAACCTTATATGCTTTCAGCAGAAGGAAGTTATGACAGCGATGGCTACATTTCGGAGTACGCCTGGTATCTGAATGATAAAAGGATCGGTACCGGCATCACCACATTGCTTCCCACTGACATGCATGGAGATCACACCCTGCGCCTGTTCGTTCGTGACAACTCCGGTGTGGCAAACGATTACAACGAAAAGGAAACCACCTTCTTCATTAATGCCGCTCCTGAACCTGATTTTGAGTTGCCGGATGTTGTTTACCGGGGTGAAACGGTCTCTCTGTCACCTGCTGCCAACCGGGATGATGACGGCGACGCGCTTCGCTCAACCTGGCGGGTCAATGGCGAAGAGGTGAGTCAACCTGTATTTGAGGCAGCGGAACGAAAGTATACCATTTCACTCATCCAGAATGACGGTCGGGGACTTTCAAATTCGGTGATGCAGAAAGACCGGATACTCTTCGTTCGATTCCCGGGTACCGCGAGACCTGACATTCCATCTCCCATTGTACTCAGCCATTCACTGACCGCATCGGACATCGGACTGCCGGAATCCTATGTGCTTCTCGAGGGCAATCGAGCCATTTCAAGCTGGGAACCCGATTCCACCGGAAATAATATCATACACTACGGATGGAAACCGTCCGGCAGCGTTCTGGACCGGTTTGAGGCCTCTGTTGATGTGATTGGAAATCTTCGTTTCGCTGAACCGTCTGTTGAAGTGACAGCCGAATGGAATCCGGCCAACCCCTCCGTGACGGTTACCGCACCCGAGGTGAATCGTGACCAGGATCAGAGAGTGATCATGACATGGGAAAAAGACGGTCAACACATAGCCGCAGGCCGTACCGTCAGGCTGCCGGTGGAACAGGGAGAAAACCATTTTACACTAACAGCCATGGAAAACCATGTAACCGGAAGTGAAGCCGTTGAAATACCTGTGGTGATCACAGCCTCCGAGTAAATGGTATCGAGATGGCTGACGTCTTTCGTATTGAATCTGATCATTATGACATCAATCAGCAAGGCTTTAAAAAGTCTGTTGTTTTTTACGCTTTTGCTTTGTTTTATCACATCGTGTGCACATATCTCAACGGATCCGTCTGTATCATCGGAAATTAAGGCAGTCCAATCAGACAACCGGTCGCCATGGCCCGGAATCGAAACCTACACGGAAACGTTCAAAAAACAGGACGGCTTTTTCCCGCTTTACTGGGACGACCAGCGGGGTCGATTGTTTCTTGAGATACCGGGTCACATGCTTGGTGAAAAATTCCTGTACCTCATTGGGACCGGCACTGGTGGTGGCATGAACGGTCCCCGTCTTGACCGCGCCCAGATTGGTGATGAGCATCTCGCCCGGTTCGAACGGGTTGGACCAAAGATCCATTTTACGCTGCTCAATCACCGATTCGTATCAACCGATCCGGCTCAACCACATCTCGCCCGGTCGGTCGAAGAGTCGTTCCCCACCTCGGTTGTTGGAAGTTTTGACATTACTGCCGAACATAATGGCAGCTATCTGGTTGATGCCACCTCCTATTTTATCAATGACGCATTCGATGTTCGTCGCCTTTTCAGCAGAAGCAATCTCGGAACCTTCCGGGTAGAAACCGGGCGCAGTTTCATCTACATGCCACGAACTAAGGCCTTTCCCAATAACACCGAAATTGAGGCCGCCATAACGCTGACCTCTGACAACCCTTCATGGACCATCCAGCGTCATGCACCTGATGGCCGGTCTGTCACCATGCGCCAGCACCATTCGCTGGTCAAACTTCCCGATGGCGGATTTCAACCGCGTAAATATGACCCCAGAGCCGGATTTCTCAATGTCTCTTTTTATGATTATTCCAAGGGGTTCAATGAGGACCTGATTACCCGCTATGCCGTGCGCCACCGGCTTGAAAAAAAAGACCCCGATGCCGAAATTTCCGAACCAGTCGAGCCGATAACCTATTATATGGATAAGGCTATTCCCGAGCCCTACCGCACCGCTTTCAGGGAAGGCATGGAATGGTTCAACGGTGTCTTTGAAGCGGCTGGTTTCCGTAATGCATTTTTACTCAAGGATATGTCCGATGATATGGATCCGATGGATGCACGCTATAATGTGGTGATGTGGGTGCACCGTTCAGAGGCTGGCGCGTCGATCGGACCCACCTTCCGAGACCCGCGCACCGGCGAGATCATCAAGGCTGCCGTGCGGATGGATTCTCACCGGTCTCTGGTGAATTTCAACCAGTACGCCGGTTTTATACCAGCATTGGAATTAGGCGTATTGGAAAGCGACGTATACGGCTCGTTTGAGTCACCTAAAACAGCCAACGGTTTTGGTTCACTGCAGTCGCTGGGTTCCGGTGATCCCGAAGGTACCCTGGAGTGGATGACAACGCTCGACCCTCACATCGATGCCGAGGAGTTCGTAATGTCGCGCCGCCGCCAGCATGCCGCACATGAACTGGGTCACACGTTGGGACTTGCGCACAATTTTGCCGCAGAAAGCATGGGTAGGGCATCGGTGATGGATTATCCCGGTCCCCACATCCGCCTTCGTGACGGAAAACTTGACCTGAGCCGGGCATACGCACCCGGACCCGGTGCCTTTGACACCCTCTCCATTCGCTGGGGTTATTCCCGGTTTCCTCCGGAACTGGAGGAGGAAGGCCTTGACGCCATCATAAAAGAAGGTCTTGATACCGGCCTGTATCACATCAGTGCCCCGCATACCAGGCCTTTTGGCTCGCATCCTAATGTGCAGGCATGGGCCCTTGCAGAAGATCCCATCACCGAATTGCAGGAAATCATGGAGGTCAGACGCTTTCTCATGGACCATTTCGACGAACGGACCCTTCAGGAAGACGAGCCCATGTTCCTGCTACGGGAGCGCTTTGTGCCGGTCTACGTGATGCACCGATTTCTGCTATCATCGGTGACCAAATATATCGGAGGAATGGAGTTCCGCTATGCACTTCGCGGCGACGGCCAGGAACCAACAACGCTGATTCCTGCTGAGCTTCAGCGCCGGGCGCTGCAAGCCCTCATGCAAGCATTGCAAACCGAAGAGCTGGTGGTACCGGAAAGTATACTCCAGCTCATGGCACCTGCCCCCTGGGGCTATTCGGAAGGAGACCGTTCGTTTACCAGTCCGGCCACTCCTGCGGCCGATCAGCTTGAGTTTGTAAAGGCACTTTCCGCTCGGATATTTTCCGAGCTGCTTGAACCACGCCGAACCGCCCGGGTTGTCGCATTCGCCGACCGCAATCCGGACCTTCCCACTCTCGAGGAGCTCCTCAGCAATGTAAATAAAGCTGTTTTTAGAGAAAAACTTTCGCTTAACGCTTCAACAAGTAAAACCAAAACCAACACCCTCCCTGAAGCTGATACCTTACGCAATGCAACCGATCGGCCGGCTATTGAGCGGGTTGTACAGCGGACGTACACAGAAGCATTGATGAATATGGCCGGGAATTCCAGTACTGTTTCCGAGGCAAGAGCGTCGGCCGAGTGGCAGCTTGAAATAATTGCCGGTCAGCTGGGAAATATCCTGGAAGAATCATCACCTGCGTCCGACCCTTCCGCTGTGTCGCAATACTCACTGATGTATAAAGACATTCAGAGATTTCTCAGGGATGGTACTTTTAAGCCGTCGATCCGGCCATCACCCCCCATGCCCAACATGTTTCCACTGGGTCAATAGTTCATCATCACCCCGAAGCAGCAGCTGTATACTCCGGCCAAATCGTGATTTTACCGGTTATATAGATGAGCTGAAAACATACAATAAATATTTTGTACTTTGGAATCGTTTTATCCATAAGAAAAAAACTCTACCAAATACTGACAATAAAAATATTTCACAGTTGCAAATGATGTTAAAAAATAAAAAAATGAATACCGATAATAAAATTTCTGAGCATACACTCTCGCGACGCAATTTTGTCAAAACCTCATCGATGGCAACCGCAGGGCTGATGTTGGGCACCTTGCCGTTGGGGCAAAGCGCCTATGCAGGAGGCGGCGACACGATAAAAGTGGCTCTTATTGGTTGTGGCAACAGGGGCACAGGAGCCGCCTTTCAGGCTTTGAATGCCGATGAGGGGGTCAAGCTGATTGCCATGGCCGATATCTGTGAAAAAAATCTCAAGGATAGCTACACCCGGCTGAGCATGCGATATGGGAACAACGGAAAACTGGATGTACCGGACGAGCACAGGTTCGTCGGTTTTGACGGATACAAGCACGCCATTGCACTGGCCGATGTTGTTCTGCTGACTACCCCCACTTTTTTCCGACCTCTGCATTTTGAAGAAGCCGTTCGAAAGGGCAAACACGTATTCATGGAAAAACCCGTCGCCGTTGACGCTGCCGGTGTTCGAAGAGTGATGGAATCGGGAAAAACAGCCAAAGAAAAAGGCCTTAACGTTGTGGTCGGTTTGCAGCGCCGGTACCAGAACAACTATCGGGAAATGCACCGGCGGCTTCAAAGCGGTGAGATCGGTGATATCATATCCGCACAAGTATACTGGTTACAAGGCCCGTTTCGTACAAGAAAGCACCTGCCGGAATGGTCAGAGCTGGAACACCAGATAAAAAACCACTTCCACTTCATCTGGCAATCAGGAGACCAGGTCCTTGACCAGCTGATTCACAACATCGATATTGCAAACTGGTATATCGGCGAACATCCGGTTTCGGCCCAGGGAATGGGGGGGCGAGAGGTCCGCTCAGGCAAAGAATACGGTCAGAATTACGATCACAACTTTGTGGAGTATACCTATCCAGGCGGTGTGGTGCTTGCCGCCCAATGCCGGCAAATTCCGGGTTGCTGGCATCAGGTCGCCGAAAACTTTCTTGGTACCAGGGGATCCCTGTTTACCGACAATTCACCTGTCGGCATTATCAGGGATCGAAACAGAAATATCCGGTTTTCTTACCAGGGCGAAGATGATCCCAGCCCCTACCAGCAGGAACACGATGAGTTGTTTGCAGCACTAAGAAAAGGAGATATCATCGATAACACGGATTTTGGAGCCAAATCAACCATGACCGCCATCATGGGATACATGGCTACCTACTCCGGGCAGTTTCTTGAGTGGGATCAGGCACTAAAATCCAACAGGCGAATGTACCCGCATCATGATCTCAATCCCGAAGATGTCGATTGGAATACGCCGCCACCCGTCACACCGGATGAAAACGGCTATTATCCCGTACCGGTGCCTGGTGTCACCCGGGTAGTGTAAATTGCAGCTCGATCCAGTCACATTATTCCACATAAAAAGGCATAAATAGCAGTTTTTGCATTTTTGATATAAACAGCATTATCCTTACTATAATAGCCAGCTTTATAATAAAGAAACAACATACCTAGCCTGCATTATTCATAAATCCGATTTAACCTGGCCATTTCGGGAATCAGGGTCCAAAATTGCTTTCAAGAGTGGACAGGTTTGGCAGAATATTACGAATTTCCCGACTTCATTGGGCTTGTTTTTGAGACAACCACCCTCAAAAAGGGATTTCAGGTCGTTTTAACCCGATTTTTTACACAACCTTCCTATTACTGCCGAACGGTTTGTAGTTTTTATGAGCGTTATTCTGTAAAGTGACTCCAAAGCGGCAGCTATGAACGCAAGTGACCAAACACGTGCAGAGTTTTACCAAAAATAGAACAATATGGATAGCTGTATGGCAGTTCAATGCTGATTTTGGTTTTTAACTCGCGAACCCATCCGGTCACCTTGAGCAGCCTGGCCTGGATGGTGGCAAAGGTGGGCCGGGCCAGTCGGGTGCCACGCAGCACTCGAGTGCGCAGGGTGTACATGGCACATAGGCCGCCGAATGCAACAACAACCGGAACTGGTTGGCCATGAATCGCGAACACGAGGCTTGGTCGGAGTGCAGGCAGGATTTGTGGCCTTTGATGTACAGTTCCATTTTCCCGCGGCTGCAGTAACCCTTCTCATAGATATGCCGGGCACGGTATCGCCTGGAATCGGTGACCACATAGCGAATATTGGTACCCAGACCACTGACTTCCACCTTGACAATCACCCGTTCAGCCCGGCTCCAGCTTCCGGCCTGATAGGACAATTCCCCGTAGCGCTTGACGGGCCGGCCGGTTTGCTCAAATTCGTTTTGCGCATTAGCAATAATTTGCCCGCCTAACACATGCAGGCGTTTATTTTCGGACAGACCGGTTATAAAACCGATTTTCGACTCTCGGTGGCACCAGTCCATCAGCTCGAGCGAGCAGAAATGCGCATCGCCGCGAACGATGATGCGCCTTGAAGGCCAGTATTGCTGAATTCGGGTGATCACCCGTTGCAGCAAGGCAAACATGTTAGCGGCTTTCGAGCGGCGTCCGGGCCTGCGAAGACAAGTCTTGACCTGCAAAACGAAGATCAATACTTTTTTTACCTACCGGCGAGAGTGGAAATATTTCGGCTTGACCGGATTGTTGCTTACCAAATTTTTTTGTAGTGTACATGCCAAGTGAAGGTTTGTTGTTATAAAGGTAGGTTTGTTGTTATAAAGGAAGGTTTGTTGTTATGCTTTAACCTGTTGTGATATAAATACATGCACTCCTAGTATAAACAAGCTTTCCCGTTTTTAGGAATTATTCAGGCTAGAAAATATGAAGACCACACTTTGAAAAATGAAATCTGAAAAAAAGTCATATAGAGGCAAAATATCACGCCGCAACTTCGTAAAAACCTCATCAATGGCAGCCAGTGGACTGATATTAGGCTCCTTGTCGCTGGGTCAAAGCGCCTATGCCGCAGGCAGCGACACGATAAAAGTGGCACTCATCGGGTGTGGCAACAGGGGGACCGGAGCCGCCTTTCAGGCTCTGAATGCCGATGAGGGGGTCAAGTTGGTTGCCATGGCCGATATTGATGAGGAAAATCTCAAGGATAGCTACAACCGGCTGAGCATGCGATATGGGGACAGCGGGAAGCTGGATGTGCCGGACGAGCACAAGTTCATCGGTTTTGACGGATACAAGCAAGCCATTGAACTGGCCGATGTTGTTCTGCTGACTACCCCCACTTTTTTTCGCCCTCTGCACTTTGAAGGAGCCGTTCGAAAGGGCAAACACGTTTTCATGGAAAAGCCCGTCGCCGTTGACGCTGCCGGTGTTCGAAGAGTGATGGAGTCCGCAAAAATTGCCAGGGAAAAGGATCTTAATGTTGTGGTCGGTTTGCAGCGCCGGTACCAGAACAACTATCGGGAAATGCACCGGCGGCTTCAAAGCGGTGAGATCGGTGATATCATATCCGCACAAGTATACTGGTTACAAGGCCCGTT
>SLLP01000035.1 GCA_007133995.1 Balneolales bacterium | reverse complement strand
TTTGTTTGCCGGATCGCATAATGCTGCCCAACGTGCTGCCATGTTCTACACCCTGATCGGCAACTGCAAACTGCACGGAGTTAACCCTGTGCAGTGGATCGAGCATATCATTCGAAATATCATGGCAACCAAATGCAATGATGTGCCCGCGCTTTATCCGCAAAACTACAAGTCAAGTATGTAGTTGCCTGCATGCTTACACACTAACTACATTCCACGAAGACAGGTATCAGCGTAGTCAGTTTAGTGCCGGTGAAGATCTTTGTTATATCTCCTGATCGAAGGGAATCTGTTGAATCAATCCATTTCAGAAAAGAAAACGTGGAAACCTTGCTCCAGGAATAGTTCACCGACAGGAAGAAATTGAGACCAAGAACGGCTATCTTGGTATTCGATTGAAGCAATAGAAGGAAGAGGAGAGGTGAATTTGTTTGTACTAAGGTTTGTGTCTATATGCACAAATCCTTGCAATGCAATAAAATACAAGTATTAAAGAGCCGAAGATCGGACTCGAACCGACGACCTATTCATTACGAGTGAATTGCTCTACCAACTGAGCTACTTCGGCTTGCTTGCACCGGAACCGGCACATATATATCCATGAAACAACTTGGTGATGAATCAATTCCGGAGTATTTTCTTGTCTGAAAAACGATTTTCGACAGAAATCAAATATACGGAGATTTCTGTTTTTCTGACAAAGCATAACTTAATCCCGGGATTTCCATGGCAGCCATCAGCCTGCTCATACTTACCGTTCTCGTCACCATGACCGCCTGGTACGTGGTCCCGCAATTCCATTACCAGGGCATGCTCAAACCCTACGAAGCCTGGCGCCGGGGCCGCTGGTACCAGCTGATCACCTCCGGATTCCTGCACGCCGATGGCACCCACCTGCTGCTCAACATGTTCGTCTTCTTCTTTTTCGGGCCGATCCTGGAGCAGACCATCGGCAATTCCTCTTTCCTGATACTCTATTTCACGGCACTCGTGGTTTCCAGCCTTCCTACCCTCATCCAGGAGCGCAACAACCCACGCTACGCCAGCCTGGGTGCTTCAGGCGCCGTGGAAGCCGTGCTGTTCGGTTTTATCGTGATGTATCCTCTGGAGAATATCTACCTCATGTTCATCCCGGTGGGCATCCCGGCCATCGTCTTCGGGGGGTTGTTCCTGGCTTACAGCTACTACGAGGCGCGCCAGCGCCGCGACAATGTGAACCACGTCGCCCACATTGCCGGTGCTCTGTACGGTGTGGCCTACACGCTGCTCTTCGTGCCCGGCGCCTTTTCACAGTTCATCGGACACTTCGGACTCTGACCTGAAGCCGCACTCAGTCCTGCAGCCGGGCTTTGACCTGGCGAAAGTCTCCGAACGGCAACTTGAATCTCACTCACAGAGCGAGCCGGCCCGATGTTAGTGGTTGATGTTACTTGCTGATGAAACGGCCCCATCCTACCGGTTGTGATGTTGCTGGCTGATGAAATGGGTCCGATCGCCGCGTCATGGATCACCCGTACTTGCGCCGGAACTCACGCATGAATTCCACCAGCGCTTCCACACTCTCTTTCGGACACGCATTGTAGATGCTCGCCCGGAATCCACCCACACTCCGATGCCCCTTCAGCCCGCTCATATCGGCTTTTTTAGACTCTTCGATAAATGTCTTTTCCAGTGATTCTTCCTTCAGCCGGAAGGTCACATTCATCAGCGATCGCGAACCTTTCTCGGCAGTTCCATAGAAAAAATCATCCCGGTCAATTTCGTCGTAGAGGATGGCGGCTTTTTCCTGATTGAGCCGGTCCATTGCTTCGAGTCCACCCTTGCCTTCCAGCCATTCCAGCACGTAGTTGAAAATATACACTCCGAAAACCGGAGGGGTATTGAACAGTGTTCCCACCTGAACCGGATAGGAGAGCATGCTCGAGACGTTCTCGGTCCGCGCTTTTGCAAGCAGGTTCTTGTGCAGGATTACAATGGCGAGGCCGGCCGGACCCGCATTTTTCTGCGCCCCGGAATACAGCACGCCATATCGGTTGATATCCAAAGGCCTGGACAGAAAGTCGGAGGAGGCGTCGCAGGCAAGCGGCAGTCCGTCCGACACCGGCTCTTTGCGGAACTGCGTGCCGAAAATGGTGTTGTTGGATGTGAAATGCACATACTCGCCCTTGCCGGAAAATTTCAGCTCTTCATCGGATGGTATCCGGTTAAAGTTGGAATCCTCGGAGGTGAAGGCAACATGCACATCACCAAAAACTTTAGCCTCTTTAATCGCTTTCTTAGACCAGGCACCGGTGTTGATGTAATCTGCCGTTTTGCCATAGTTGAAGTTGTAGGGCACCATCAGGAACTGCAGGCTGGCGCCGCCCTGGTAAAACAGGATCTCAAAATCATCGGTCAGTCCCAGCACCCTGCGCAGGCGGTCACGAGCCTGCTGGTCAATTTCGGTATACTCGGGGCCCCGGTGACTCATTTCGACGATTGATGCACCGGCACCGCGGTAATCGACAAGTTCTTCCTGCGCTTTCTGCAATACTTCAAGAGGAAGGGCGGCCGGACCGGCACTGAAATTATGGACTCTCTTCTGGTTCATGGCTATTGAAATTTTAGGTCAGTGGGATAGTGAAATATCGGTTTGTCTTGCTTTGGAATTTTGGTAACACACAGGTTTGTCACTTAAAATGTATGAACCAGCAGCCCGGATCGTAGTTTGGGTTCAAACCAGGTTGATTTCGGAGGCATCAGCTGGTCATTGTCAGCAACTGCCATCAGTTCTTCGATGCTGGTGGAATACATGCTGATGGCCAGTTGCACCTTGCCGCTGTCCACCAGCTGTTCCAGCTCCTCGGTCCCCCGGATTCCGCCGACAAATCCGATGTTGGGATCCGTGCGCTGGTTTTCAATCCCGAGCAGAGGCAGCAAGAGATGCCGGTGCAGCCGGGAAACATCCAGCTGATTCAAAATATCACCAGTGGCATCCCCGGGCAGATCTATTCCGTACCATCTTCCCGCCATGTAGAGGCAAACACTACCCTTTCTGGCAGGAACAGGATGCACATCCTTGCGAAGTTCAAAATTTTTCTGAAGGATTTCGGGAAAACCTTCCGGTACGGTTTTGATAATGCGGTTATACGAAAGGATTCTCATCTCATCCATCGGAATGATCACTGCCGGGAAGAACTCGAACTCATCGTTTCCGTAATCACCTTCCCGCAGCAGTTCGGCCACACGGGAGGCACTTTTGCAGCGATGGTGTCCGTCAGCTACATACAACTTCTCAACTTCCCTGAATGCCTGAACGAAAGCATCGGTCTGTTCGACCTTCCAGACCCGGTGGATGACACCGTCTGATGCGGTGAAGGAGTAGACGGGATCGGATGCCGAAAGGGCACTGTTGGTCAGGCGCGTGATGTTCTCGTTCGGTTTGTATGTGAGCATCACCGGCTCGGCATGTGCCCGTTGGGTCAGGATATGCCGGGTTCGGTCATCCTCCTTGTCGGTGCGTGTGAGTTCATGTTTAAGGATGCGATTTTCATCGTAATCCCTGACCGATACGCACGTAAAAAGTCCAGTCTGGGTATGAGTACCCATTTGCTGCTGATACAGATAAATTCCGGGCTGTTCATCCTGAACCAGAACCCCGCGATCCCTCATAGTTTTCAGATTGTACGCACCGGTTTTGTATACTTCATCGGCATAAAGATCGGTCTCCTCGGGAAGATCAATTTCCGGCCGGATGACGTGCAGGAAGCTGTCAGGCCTGCCCTCGGCCATTTTTCGGGCCTCATGGGTGTCAATGACGTCATAAGGGACACACGCTATTTCTTCAACGAGTTCGGATTTTGGACGCCAGGCTTTGAAAGGATGAATTATGACCATGGTAAAAAAAAGAGAGGAAAAAATTTGAAGCTTTCGGGTGTTGGCCTTAAAATACAAAAATGATGGTCAATGTGAAGGTAGTACTATCACGTAATAGCGCTTTTAATTTATAATTATTGAAAACATTAATCGGAGCAGAATATGTCACAGAACAACGATAAAACAGTGAGCCCGGAGCAGCAGGATCAGATTCTGTTCATGATGCTGGTTCAGCAGCATCAGCAGATCGCCCTGATGGGACTCGGAGAACAGGAAAACCCCACAACGGGAAAAAAGGAAAAGGATTTGAAAGCGGTTAAGTATGCTATTGACACACTGACCATGCTCGAAAAATTCACATCCGGCAACCTGTCCAGAGAGATGTCAGGCTACCTCACCGAGACACTTAAATCGCTCAGGCTTAAATATGTCGATGCAAGCAAAGCCTGACCCGAAACTACCCGAAAGAATGGAGGTGAGAGCCGCCGGTGGAGTCCTTTTTCGCCGGTGGAAGGATGAGTTGCAGCATAGTGAGTTGCAGCATAGTGAGAATATCGAGGTACTGTTGATACTCCGGAGAGGGTTATGGGATTTGCCCAAAGGAATTATTGAAAGGGATGAGCTTTCTGAACAGGGTGCCTGTCGTGAGGTGGAGGAAGAAACCGGTTGCCAGACATTACGGATTATAACTTCCCTTGGCACGACTACTCATGAGTATGAGCAGGACGGCCTGCTCATACGTAAAGAGACTCGGTGGTATGCCATGCAATCCGGCAAGCCAGAGCTGACTCCTCAGCAAGAAGAGGAGATTGAAGCTCTGGAGTGGATGGAGTTGTCCAGAGCTTTCGAAAAAGTTGCATTTGATAACCTGAGAGAAGTGCTGCACCGATTCAGCCTGACAATGGTTGAAAAATAAATGCAACCTTGCACAGATTGTGAGCTGTCAGGCAATGCGGCACGGATCTGTGGAAATCAAGCAGGCTATGTTATCAATCAGCCCGCAGACTGCAGATCTAGTTTTGAAGACGGAACATAATGGGGAGCTGGAATTGAACCCTGACCGCACGTCCGCGCTGACGGCCGGGGGACCATTCCACTGACCGGATGGCCTCAATAGCCGCTTCATCACAACCGCCGCCAATGCCTCGGACCACAACAGGATTCGTTACTTGTCCATTTTCATCGACAATAAACTGGATGATGACCCGACCTTCAATTCCGGCTCGGCGCGCAGCATCCGGGTATCGGATGTTATCATAGATCGCTTGCATTCCGCCGGCAGGTTCAGGCATGTCTTCTACGACCTGGAAAACTTCCGGTTCGTCGTCTTCATCATCTTCCTCGGGCGGTGGCGGTGGAGGCAGGTCAAGGGGAGTATCCAGATCCATCTCTGTGTCAAGATCAAAAAACATGTCCTCGACAATCTCGTCATCCGGCACCGGTTCAGGCTGGGGTGGACGCGGCGGCGGTGGTGGTGTGGTCTCCTGCTCGGTCTGGATAATTTCCTCCATTTCGATGATATCCTGATCTTTTTCAACGAAATCCAGCTGCCTGCCGAAGTTCAGATTCAACTTGAAGATCAGTATGAAGGCAAGCAGGGAGAGAATCAGCCCTACCTGAATATTTATGATATATGTTCTTCTAAGATCAGCTGCCGGTTTTTTTCTTTCAATTGCAGACATATAAGCTTTTCTCTAAAGAGGTTTTTTTTTTTTTTTTTTAAAAGGAAAAAGTTCCTTTTATGCAAATGCCATACTATTCAAACGGTGCTCTTTATCCCTGTATTTTAGCTAACTAATAAAGGTTTAAATTTATAATTTTCTCCTTTTCAGAAATGTTCTGACCGGGTGCAAAAGTATGTATGCTGTAAAACACCCGAGTGAATTGGCTAATACATCACCCCAGCTGCCGGTTCTTCCAGCAGGCATCACATACTGCAATACCTCAATCAGTGCACCGAACAGGATCCCCACTGCCATAAGAAGAAATAGATTAATTCGAACTTTGCCCCGGTAGACCATAAAATAGAGACCGAGAAAAAAAGTCCATCCCCCGAACATTCCAAAGTGGCCAAGTTTGTCATAGGAGAAAAGCCTGTTGCTGGGAAGGGTATCACTGGGCAGAAGCGTTAACGTCAGCATCAGTAGCGTCCATAGCAAAAAGATGGCCGGTATGGCGGGTCGGATTATTGGGTAGCGCCTGAGTAAGTCAGTCATGAAAGATCAGATGGTTCCGGGAATTTCTTTCCGGTGGATTTTACCTGATTGAGTTTCTTGAATCCATATATCAATGCATGCTCACAGCTGTCTACAGGTGCTGAAGTGCGTGACAAGAACGCAGCAATATGCCCTGCAAGTATGTCGCCGAAACCAGCTCTTGAAAAATCATTCGTTTCGTACGGTGTTATGATGGTTTGTTGATCGGCATGTGAATGCAGGAAAACAGGACTTCCCTTCGATAGAACAACGCACCCAATACGCTCTGAAAGTTCTTTGACTGTCTGAAGCCGACCGAGGTCGCTTTGCGGCTTTATGCCGGTCAATACAGCCAGTTCACCCGGGTGAGGTGTGAGTATTACCCGCTCCGGATGCCGTTTTCCCGAAATGATGTGCTCGTACCCCTTGATGCAGTGAAGTGCATCAGCATCGATGATCATCGGGCCATCATGTTCCTGAATTATCTTGCGCACAAATGTTTGGGTCTGGTTGCGCCTGCCGATGCCAGGACCGATGACAGTGACACCTTTCTTATCCTGCAGGTGTTTGAGCACGGCATTGGCGTCGTCTTTACTGAAATATCCGGATTCGGATTGTGATCCCAAAGTGCCTACCGGTACCTTGATCAGATGTGGAGCCAGTGACTCCATGGAAAGAGCCCAGGCTGATGGATAAAGCAGGCATACCGCACCCATTCCAAGTGACCAGGCGGCACGGGCCGCATAAACCGGAGCTCCCGCAAGACCCGGTGAACCGCCGATTACATGTACAACCCCATTGTTGTATTTATGTCTTCTGATGCGCGACAGGCTTTCCTTTCCGGTTTGCCCGAAATTACTGGTCCGACCAGAACTTACATCGTATTCATAGTCCTGATGAATAGACAATTTACGAAGCGGTTGCAGTGTGATGTCGGCAATGCGTGTGCGAATCTCATTTTTGTAAATAAAAGGGAAGGGCAGGGAAACCAGTTCGCGGGATCCACAGTACAGCGGACCATCACCAAGGTAGCAGCCAAGCTTTCGGATGCCGAATTGAATGGTTTTGGTGGCGCGCACGGCACAGCCCAACACTTCGCCCGAATCACTGTGAATTCCGGAAGGGATATCCAGCGCATAAACGGGCTTGCCAGAACGGTTGATGCGATCAACAACATCGGAAACCGGAGAGATGACGGGACGCTCCAGGCCTGTGCCGAAGATGCCGTCAACGATAAGGTCAAAGTCAGCCGGTGGGGGAAACTGCTTCAAAACGGGCACATCCACACCCATCTCGCGTGACAGGTGCATCAGACGATCATAATTAAGCTGCGCATCGGGTGAGTATCCATCACCCCCCAATACCGGCAGCAAGGTCATTTTGAAGCCGTTGTTCAGCAGGATTCGTGCGATGACAAAGGCATCTCCGGCATTGTTTCCCTTTCCGCAGATGAAAAGGACGGATGAGGGGACAGAGTAGCCTGCGGCCTCTTCGGGAAAATCAGCTTCCAAAAAGTCTGCCATTATGATATCGGCAGCGCGGTTTCCGGCAATCTCCATGAGCGTCTGCCCGGGAATTCCGAATGATTCTATCGTGCGCTGATCCGTATCTCGGCTCTGCTTTCCGGTCGCCAGCAACAAATCCTGTTGTGTCATCATAAGCACAAATATGGCAAATTAATACGAACGGGCAAACATGACGGGGTAAGGAGAATCCTTGCCGGTCACGATGCATTTTCCGGGATTATTTTCCGGATTCAGAGGCAGGCAGCGGATGGTTGCCCTGGTTTCGTTCTTGATCTGTTCCTCGGTTTCCGCGGTGCCATCCCAATGGGCGAATACAAAACCACCCTCGTTGTCCAGTATGTTCTTGAATTCCTCGTAGTCGGAAGCCTGGCGGGTCTGCGTTGCGGTTCGTTCACGCGCAACTGCCAGCAGATCCGACTGTATCGTTTCCAGCAGATCCGGAATCATCTTCTTGACGCCATCACGGCTGATAATCTCTTTATTCATGGTGTCGCGTCTTGCAAGCTCCACGTTGTTGTTGTCCACATCGCGCGGACCAATGGCGATGCGCAGGGGCGTGCCCTCAACTTCATGCTGGGCGAACTTCCAGCCGGGTTTGTACTGGTCGCGATCATCAAATGTCGCGCGGATGC
>SLLP01000050.1 GCA_007133995.1 Balneolales bacterium | reverse complement strand
GGTGTCGACACCCCGGCTTCGAAAGGCATCACGTACCATATCACAATCGATCAGTCCGGCTACGCATGATTGCCAGGCGTGCTGGACAAAATCCATCATTTCCACCTGGTAGAAGAAATCCCGCAACCCCTCGGGCACACCCTTCACAAGCGGTTCTGCCGGCTGCCAGGAATTGTTCTGATCGCGCTCCCGAAGGAACGCCGATGTCGGTTGGAAAGGGCCAAATCCCTTGAACTGTTCCATGGGAATGATGAGTGTGTCAGCAGGTGCTCCGGTGCGGGATGCCGCCGGGCTGGCATCGGCTGCAACAAGAATGAAAACGACACACAGGATGAGTGTCCTTGCGGCAGGTAATCGATATGTGTGACACGGAATCATATGAACAAGATCTCGGTTTCTTGTAAATTATTGATGAAGTATGGACTTAGATACGATGTGACTGATATTGCTTCCGGCGACATGACGGCAGATGTTGCGTTTACCGAAAGACTTTCGTACTTTATATATAATAATCAATATAACTATATCTTTATGATCACAGCCATCAAAAAACAACTGCTGACCAACTGGCACCCCATGAGATGGGTTGCCCTCGGAATTGGCCTTTTTCTGGCCGTTAACGGTTTTACGGCGGGTGAGCCGGCGCTGGGACTGCTCTCCCTTTTCTTCCTGTTCCAGGCGGTGACCAACACTGGCTGCATGGTGGGGCATTGTGCCGGTCGAAGCTGCCAAACAGATGTCACGGAAGCGCGGGAGAAATCCTGAGGAATCACACTGCAAATCAGGTGATCCATGGCCACCGGCCAGGCAACAACGTTTCCCAGTGAGAGTACCGTTTCCCGATTACAACCCCATCCAACAGAACATGAGCAACGACATTCACAACAAGAGCTTTTCCGAACTGATCAAAGGCGATACGCCGGTCCTGGTGGATTTCTACGCCGACTGGTGCGCTCCGTGCCGGATGATGCCACCCATCCTCAAGGAACTCAAGAGCCGGATGGGCGAGCAGATTCACATCCTCAAGATCGATACGGAAAAGAATCCGGATGTGGCCATCCGTTACCAGGTGCGCGGCATACCGACGCTCATCCTGTTCCGGCACGGACATGTAATATGGCAGCAGGCCGGGGTGATGCAGGCGCCTCAGCTGGAGGGGGTCATCCGCGATATACTGGCCCGCTACAAGGAAATGGCCGGCTAGGCGGCCTCATATCAGCTCCTATCCATCGGGCGTAGTCTGACCGGCGCCCCTCTCCGGTCAATAGAAATGAACGGATTCACAGCCACTTGCGTCCGCGCCGGTTGACCCAAAGAGCCAGCACCATGATGGCTGCGCCCAGGGCCAGCCGCAGAAGGTCGGCGTCGCGGTTCCAGATCAGCAGGTTTACCAACAGTCCAACCGGAATCACGGCGTTATTCATCACAGCAAGAGTGCCGGCATCCACTTTTGCCGCACCACTGTTCCAGAGAAACAGGCCGACAGCCGAGGCGCCGAACCCAAGCCAGAGCAGCACACTCCAATGCAACCCGGTGTGGGGCAGCGTGGTTGTGTCACCAAAAATGAGATACATCGGCAGGATGATGAGGAGCGCGCCCAGGAAAAAGTATCCAAAAAAACGCACAGGCGGCACGTCGGTCGGATACCACGCCAGCAGGTTTTTGTACCCCACCTGTCCGGCCGCAAAGGAAGCGTTGGCCACCTGAAGAAGCAGAAAACCCGTGATATAACCGCTGGTAATACCGTCATACCGAATCACGCCGGCGCCAACAACCGCAAGCAGCGCCGCAAGCAGAGCGACCGGAGAGAACCTGCGATTCAACGCATCATCAAACAGGGTGACAAATACCGGGGTCATGATCGTGAAAAGAAGCACCTCCGGAGCGCTGAGAAACAGGAAAGAGCGGTACAGGCACAAATAGGTCACGCCGAACTGCAGGGCACCAACGATAATCGTGCCTGTGATCAGTTCGCGCCGGACTCCCCGCCATTTTGTGATGGGAATGAAAACAAGTCCGGCGAACAAAACCCGGGAGAGCACCGCAAAGTCACTGTCCACCTGACCGGAGAGATATTCATCAATGAGGCTGAAGGAAAAGGCCCAAAGAAGTGTTACAATGATCAAATAGGGCATGGGAGGGCTGGCTTTTGATGAGTTAATATATCATCGAATAATGATTACAGCCAACGCGGTGTCTTTTCGGCATACTCTTCGTACTCCTCACCAAAGGTCTCAATCATGTGCCTTTCTTCCGGTATAATCTGGAAGCGGGTCATATAGGCATAAAATCCTGGCATGAGCATGAGTGCAAGGAAGTCGGACAGGAAGATGGCCAGAGCGATTAAAACCAGGGAGAGCGACAGATACATTGGATTGCGGGTATGCTTGTATGGGCCAGATGTGATCAACTTTTCCGCTTCATGCGGTTTATGAGCATGTACCGTGGTTTCATTGCGATAAAAAAGCAAGAGGCTCCAGACGGCAATAAGCAGTGCCACAGCCATCAGGAATGCAACAAGCGCCAGGCGGAATGGAATATCAACATCAAACACAGGGAAATAGGCATCGATCGCCCAGAAAAGCAGTGCAAACACAGCAAATATGCCAGTAGGTGGGATTTTTAGCTCTAAAAAATGACGCTCTGATTTGATAGCCATTTACTTCACGATTATTCTGTTCAAATTAATCTGATCATTCTCGCCACGTAATATACGGGAAACAAGCTACATATGTGACGCTTCGGATCTGTTCAAATTACCCATCTCGACAGATGCTGAATCCGGTATCAGGGCGTCCCGATTCCCGTGGAACCATTTCTCACCCTTCTTGTTTAAGTAGTGAATCCTAGACGAATATGAAATAGAACACACAATAACCTGATGAAAAGTATAGACCTGTATCGAAAAACCGACTTTCCCATCCTGGCAATCCAGCTGCTCATCATGGTCACTTTCGGACTGGCCTCTCTTGCAAAATGGCAGGAAGGAGGGGTTCCGCAGTCCTTTACCAATCAATTTGGTGATACCTGGATGGGGTCGCTTCCAGGCGGACTTTTTCTTCCTTTTTACTCGATCGTAGTATCCGAAACCATAGCGTTTCTGCTGGCTGCGGTAAGTTTCTTCAGGGCAGAATGGCTGAAATCAAGGGAGATCACTTTCCTGAGACATGGATTGGTGCTCTCCCTTTTCATTTTTGTGATACTTTCGTACGGGCTTCGGCTCACCGGTCAATTTGGCGGCGCTGCCAATACGTTCTTCTACTTCGGCACGATACTTCTGGCGCTATGGTTTACAGGTCATGTGCAGAAGGAGCGTACCAATGAACGGGAAAAATCGGATTAGAAGTAATAATTCCCTCAATCAGTGATCACAAATCCGAAAAACGGGCGCGATAATCTTCTCTGAACTCAACCAGTTCACCGCGTAATACGCCGTCGCTTTCCAGATCGCGATACTCAAACCGCACCAGCTCACCCGGGACATCACGGGAAACCCACCAGCGGTACTCAACCTGATAGGTTTCTTCATCCTCGTACCCCTCAAACTCCTCGACATCACTGGAAGATACCAAAAGCAGATCCGTATCAAATGTTCCGGCGCTGGTAGTTATGGTTTCTCGATCCTGACGGTACTGGTCCCATGATTCCGCATAGAAATAGCTGGTCTGATAGCCGAATTCCTCCAGGGAATCTTCCCCCTCTTTGGCTTCGGCAACCTCCTCTGTACCATGTGTAAATATGTGATGGCGAACTTCTCTTGTTTCTGGATCCCTGACATACATTTCCCGTGCCTCCAAAGTTTCTGAATAGAGCACTTCGAACATAAGCGGCTCGGTGTCATCCGCCTCAAACTTCAAAAACCACCAGGATGATCTGTCATCATTGCGCTTCAGAAGCGCTCTTTCGGCAGTAAAGGATGAGACATCCTCACGATCTACCGACTCAACCCGCCAGGTCGCTCCCTGGCCTTCTTCAAATGTATCGGGGGCAAAACCGTATCCACCCAGATAAAAAGTTTGGGTATAAGCAAGCTGATACATCATGACATCGGTATATCCGGCCAGTTGGGCTCCCAGCTCCTGTTCGATAGCCGAGCTGACGGCACCATCAATGGCCGTGCGAACTGACGATTCAAATGCCATGCAGCCTGTTACAGCCATTGCCAGCAAGGCGACTGCAAATGTATTTCGAGAGATACTCATCCTTCTGTTTTTTTTGATTAAATCATGTATTATTTCCATAACCTGAACCCCGTTTGATTAGATGAAATGGCCATGAGCGCAACCCGGTCACACAGGAGCATTATTAAAAAGTCATGGACATTCTATCTGACCTTATGAATCAAAGATTTTAAACACATAAAATGAATAATTCAATATATGATCTCTGCTTGACACAAGCTACTTCTTCTATTCCAAGAGAGGCAAATAATTGTTATTTTATATCGTTTTATCACATTACAAAACGTAAAGATGAAAAAAGGCAAATACACAGTCATAATTTTAATGATAATCGGAGCCGGAGTCTGGTGGGTATCCAGGATGATGGGTTCCGGAGAGTCGGGTTTACCACCTCTACACACGGTCGAGGTTGACCGCGGGGAGGTATCCCGGCGTGTTATCGCTCACGGAACGTTGCAGCCAGTGCAGAAAGTGACTGTGGGAAGCCAGGTTTCCGGTATCATCGAGGACATCAAAGTGGATTTCAATTCCATGGTGACCAAGGGTGAGGTCATCGCACAAATTGATCCATCCACTTTTGCTGCTGCCGTCAGTTCTGCAAGAGCGGAGCTGGAATCCGCGGAAGCCGGCCTGGAGCTGGCCCGCATGCACTGGGCACGGGTTCAGGAACTCAGGGCGAAGCAATTCATAGCTCCTTCCGAGGTGGATCAGGCTGCCGCCAATCTGCGTCAGGCAGAGGCACAGGTACGTGTGCGCCGGCACGCTCTCGAACGGGCCGAGCGCGAACTTGATCGATGCACCATCACATCACCAACCGATGGAATGGTCATTTCACGAAATGTGGATGTCGGACAGACAGTTGCAGCCAGCCTAAGTGCCCCCGTCCTTTTTGAAATTGCAACCGATCTGCGGAGCATGCATATCTATGCCAATGTTTCCGAAGCGGATATCGGACAGGTAGTCGATCAGCAGGACGTTGTCTTCAAAGTGGATGCCTATCGCGATCGCAATTTTGAGGGCGAAGTCATTCAGGTTCGTAATGCTCCAATCATGGAGGACAACGTCGTCCACTACGAAACTATCATTGCGGTTGACAACAGCGAAATGCTCCTCAAACCCGGTATGACATCAGAAGTGTCTATTATTACTGCCAGGAGGGGTGATGCGTTACGAGTTCGCAATACCGCGCTTCGCGCCCGGCTGCCGGATAATCTCAGCCCGTCTGATGCCCGGACAGCCAGAGGCGGCAATGGAACAGGAAATGCCGGTGATTCATCGGAAGAAGGGGCGGACTCTGAAAGTGAAGAACAATATGCCGGCAACGAAGAAGGAGAAGAAGGTCGTGTCTTTGCCCTCCGAAACAACCGGATTACACCAGTCAGTGTCCGCACGGGGCTTAGCGACGGACTTCACACCGAAATATTGTCCGGAGACATCTCTACGGGCGACACCCTCGTGGTCGGACTTTCCCTCAGAACCGGGGCGAATGATGAGGGCCGCAGTCTGCTTCGCGGCCGGCAGGCACAATATTAAATAATCCCATTCAAGCCGCCGGCTGTGCAATTTTCTGCACCAGCGTACCATAAATGTGTGCGTAGGCGCCAAGAATTACCGGCATTACAATAATCACTCCAATAATTCCAAGCAAGGTTCCAACCGAGTCGGCAATAAGCGAACCGATGAATGAGAGGATATGGGCAACCACAACCAGGATGATACCCAGTAATAAGAGGCCAAAGAAAATAACCCACTTTTCCCCGTATGTGATCTGATTGCTGACCTTGACCGCTTCCATCGGATTGAGTTCCTTGTCTATAAGCAGATAGAGCGCCATGCTCCAGGCAATGGAAATAACAATGCCGGGAATGATCATGAAGATAAAGCCGATGAATGTTCCCAGTTGCACGATTGCGAGCACCAGAAAAAATTCCCCGATATACTTTCTGTACCTGGCATCAAATATTTCAAATGGAGAAATCATGCTGCCTTTTGACATGGCAATAACAATACTCAGAAGACCGATAGTTGTACCTACATTCACATACGGGATCCAGATTGTCACAAGCCATAATACAACTGCTATGATAAGGGATACCAGATTTTTCAAACCGATTGCAAATCCCTGTGAAATAATCCCAACTATAGTTAAATCATTCATAACCCCTCCTTTATTGTTTGTAATATACCCCATAAAAAAACGGACTATATAAAGAATACAATATTATATATAATTTGCAAGTATTTCATACGACTGTACAAAACTTATTTGGATAATTTATCACATAATAACAAGATATAAATCTTGTTTGTTTACTGATACGGATCAAGACATATTATGAGCGTATAACATATGCTATCTGTTGCCGTGAGAAAAAAAAACACTTCAGCAGATTTTAGACCAGAATTTAATTAAGTTGATAGATTACTTTTTTTCATCAGAAAAAAGTTGAGAAAAGCTTTTCAGTCCTGTTGTTCCAACCTTCACTTCAACAAAAATGAGCCAACTTTCGACCCAAACGGAAAACCCCGAAAGCCGGGGTCATCCGCTGATTAAAATCCGGGAACTGACACGGTCCTATCGGACTGAAACGGTCTCTGTTGACGCTCTTCGCGGAATCGATCTGGAGATCAACCAGGGCGAATTTGTTGCAATCATGGGTTCAAGCGGATCGGGCAAATCCACACTGATGAATATTCTGGGATGTCTTGACCGACAAACGCAGGGTGATTATTCGCTTGAGGGAAATTATGTCGGTCAACTTTCCCGTGACCAGCTTGCAAAATTGCGCAATCAGACCATAGGATTCGTATTCCAGAATTTCCACCTGCTGCCACGCACCTCCGCCCTTGAAAATGTGGAGTTGCCTCTGCTTTACTCCAGTGAGAAGCCGGGATGGAAGGAGTTGCACCATCGAGCTCGGGAAGCTCTTGATATCGTTGGTCTGGCCGACAGGGGCAAGCACACCCCATCAGAACTGTCGGGCGGACAGCAGCAGCGCGTTGCCATTGCACGTGCGCTCGTCACCCGTCCCTCCATACTTCTGGCTGATGAGCCGACCGGCAACCTGGACAGCCGCACCAGCCTTGAGATCATCGGACTGTTCCAGCAGCTGAATCGCGACGGCCTCACCATACTGATGGTAACCCACGAACCGAAAATCGCCCGGTTCGCCGGCCGGGTGATCCTAATGCGTGACGGACTGATCCGAAGCGACCGGAAAATCCCGGCCGGGGATGCAAGGGAGGCTCTTGAAAACTGGCAGGACGAAGCCGATGACCATGACGACCCCCTTGCGGATATTGAGCATGCTGCGAAGTCAGACCAAGAGAGCAAAAACTGATCAGGACCACTGCCGTAGTCACGCTGCCATGACACAAGGTCACATCCAGGCGAACCTACCCCCTCTTACATCGCTTCACACTTTCAAACGATTCAGGCCCGTCATTCGCCCTGACAGCAAGCAGCATGACTGTCAGACAGCATCTCAGAAGTTGTACTTCAACGATGCCAAAACCACATTCCCCGCGTTGGCAAAGGCAGAATCACCGCTGCTGATAAAGACCTGGGCCAAAACCCGCAGATCCAGGTCTGTGATCACCGACCATGTGGCCGAGGGAGACAGATACACCGCCTGTTCGTCCGGATACCATATAGCCGCCAGGGTACCGTCCAACAGCGGATGGATCGGGTAGGATCCCTGTGCCGAGAACTGGAATCGCGAGAACGACGGATTGTCGGGGGTCAGCGGCTCGGCCAAAAGCGAAAACTCATCCATTCCCCCTTCCTTGTTGTACAGCGCCTCGGTCACCAGAAAAAGACTGTTCGGGAACATGTAATCAATGGAAGCCGACGCAATGAAGTTGGTGGCCCGTGAGCCGTCGGTTTCGTCAAAGTCCGCGTAGAACATCACCTCGCCCTTGAGTCCGGCATCGCGCAGGTTTCCGGCCCAACCCGCACCGGTGGCAAGCCGCTCGCGATAGTATCCGCCGATCAGCTGGATATCATAGCCCCGGGTATTGAATGAATACAACATGGCGGCCACGCTGTTTTCCAGGTCGCGGTCGGGGCTCACGGCCAGTTCCATCCGGGAGCTGAAGCCCAGGAACCGCTGGATGCGGATGGCGTCGCTGCC
>SLLP01000234.1 GCA_007133995.1 Balneolales bacterium | reverse complement strand
TGGATGCCGGACTCCACATTCATGCCCGTTCAATGAACATGCAGGCATCCCTTGGTATCAGAAATCTCATCGATCAATCCTATCAGATCATTTCCGGCTATCCTGTAGCTCCGCGACACTACAGGGCATCACTCACATTCTCTCTGAATTAGCCATACGGATATCAATAGCTCGAAACTTGAACAAAAATTCAGCACTATGAATCATTACAACAGAAGGCCATCGATAACTTTACGCTTGATCAAAATGAATTTGATCCTCCTGGTACCTTTTTGTCTGGCAGCAGCAAGCCAACCCGAAAAAGTATTTGTAATTAATGAGGGTGCTTTTGGACAGGCAAATGCATCTGTGACCGTTTTCTATCCTGAAACAGGAGATCGCACGAGTAATGTTTTTTCAACTGTGAATGAGCGACTGCTGGGTGATGTGGCAAATGATGCCCAGTGGATAAACTGTCAGCTCCATATCGTGGTGAACAACAGCCATAAGATTGAAGTTATTGACCCGAATACGTACCAATCCGTCCGGACAATATTTATCGACAGTGACTCACACGGAGGGAGTCCGCGCAAAATCCTGCAAGTCGCTGCAGACAAGGCATACGTAACGAATCTGTTCGGCAATAATGTTTCTGTGATAGATCTCGATTCAGGAACAGAAATCGGGACTATTGATGTCGGTCCGGGTCCGGAGGGAATCGCACGTTCCGGTGATTATGCCTTTGTTTCCCTTAGCGGGATGGGGCAGGGAAATGAAGTTGCTGTCATTGATATTGCCGCCGATGAGCTGGTTACCCGTCTGAAGGTTGGGGATAATCCGATTCACATCGCCAATGCACCGGACGGAAAGATATGGTCCGTGGCAACCGGCAACTATGGCTTCGATGAAAACTTTCAATATGATCCCGAGCTCGAGACATTCGGAGAAATTGTAATTATTGATCCCGTAACGCTCGAAATTTCTCGTAGATTTGATACTGGAGGGCATCCCGGCAAACTCGTTTTTATCGATGAAAAACAGGCTCTGCTGCAGCTTGATGGTATTATGATGGTTGATGTGGATAACCTCACTTTGATCGATGAGCATGTTTTGGAACGCAGTATGCATTCGTTCGGTATTTCGAAGGCTGTTCACGACACTGAGCCTTCATTATATGTCACCGTTGCTCCTGACTTTGCCTCTTCCGGCAGGGTGGTCAGGTATGATCTGTCAGGTGAAGCCATTGACAGTTTTCAGGCCGGTATTGGACCCGGCCCCATAGCATTCTTTTATCGCCAGGTTACCGGCATGGAACAGAAGCCGGCTATAGTGGAAAATCCCCGCTTGCATCAGAACTATCCCAATCCATTTAACCCGGAAACGATGATTTCATTCCAAATACCGGCTAATGGAAACATCCGTCTTGAGGTTTATGATGCCCTCGGACGCAGGGTGAAATCACTGATGGATGAATGGGTCCAGGCAGGTGAACATACCGTATCTTTCAATGCATCCCGACTGGTCAGCGGTGCTTATCTGTACAGAATGACATACGATGGACAATCCTTGACCAGGCAAATGATGCTGCTTAAATAGTAATTATTTGCCAACATGTTATCCACAAAAAGCTCCATGGTAGTCATTACAAGAGATTCTGATTTAACCACTTTGTTTCTGTTGAAAAGATGTGGGAAAGTATCTCTTTTTTGTTTCTTCTCTAAAGTTATCTTTGAGATTCCTGCAACTCGAAAGCTTGTTTAACCACAGGTGTAGAAGTGGATAAATAAACGATCTTTCTGACAGCCATGTCGTAGTTTTATTTGTCTGTTTTGCGGGAAAAAAAGCTAGAAATGATTTACTATTTACAACAAACAGACGCCAATTTCCCATGAAAATCACCCCACATTTTACCAGAAAGAATTTAAAGAGTCCATATGACGGGATTCATTTTGAATCAAGAAAATCCGAAATTCGTAATCCGGATGGATCACTGGTTTTTCTGCTGGAAAATGTAAAGGTTCCTTCAAGTTGGTCACAGGTTGCGACCGATATCATCGCGCAGAAATACTTTCGAAAGGCTGGCGTACCTGCTAAACTGAAAAAGGTTCGGGAAAAAGGAGTGCCGGGATGGCTCCAGAGGTCAGAGGAAGACACTGCTGCACTTCACAAGGTGGGTCAGGATGAGCGATACGGTCCGGAAACCGATAGTCGGCAGGTCTTTGATCGACTGGCAGGTGCCTGGACGTATTGGGGCTGGAAGCACGACTATTTCGATGCGGAAGAGGATGCCCGAACATTCTTCAATGAGATGTGCCGGATGCTGGCCCTTCAGATGGCAGCACCCAACAGTCCGCAGTGGTTCAACACAGGGTTGCACTGGGCATATGGTATTAACGGTCCGGCACAGGGTCATTTCTATGTAGATGCAAAAACCGGCAAGGTTCACAAATCCAGCGATTCATACAGCAGACCTCAGCCGCATGCCTGCTTCATTCAAAGTATAAATGATGATCTGGTTAACGAGGGGGGGATTATGGATTTGTGGACCCGTGAAGCCCGCCTTTTCAAATACGGCTCGGGAACGGGTACAAATTTCTCTGACATCCGGGGTGACAGTGAAGGATTGAGCGGAGGGGGTAAGTCTTCCGGTCTGATGAGTTTCCTTAAAATCGGTGACCGGGCTGCCGGAGCGATAAAATCCGGAGGCACCACCCGAAGAGCTGCAAAAATGGTTACCCTGGATCTGGATCATCCTGATATCGAAGAGTACATTAACTGGAAGGTCAAGGAGGAGCAAAAAGTAGCATCCATAGTAGCAGGTTCAAAAATTTGTGAAAAACATCTGCGGTCGATCATACGGCTTTGCCATGAGCCGGTTGAGATAGAAGGCCGTCAGTATAATGGGAAGGTTAGCCGGGATCCAAAAAAGAACAAAAAGCTTCGGGCGGCAATCAAGGATGCACGACGTGATTACGTACCAGCGAATTACATTGAGCGTGTCATTCAGCTGGCTGCTCAGGGTTTCAAGGACATTGCTTTTGATTCGTATGACACCGACTGGAACTCAGAGGCCTACAACACGGTCAGCGGGCAAAATTCAAACAATTCCATCCGCATACCGAATGCTTTCATGCAGTCACTTGAAAACGATGGCGACTGGAAGCTCTATGGACGAATTGAGTTGCGTCAGGCTGAAAAGGAGGGACGTGATCCGGAGCCGTTCAAAGTTATACGTTCAAGGGATCTTTGGGATCAGATATCCTATGCAGCCTGGTCATGTGCTGATCCCGGAACCCAGTATCACGATACGATCAATGAGTGGCATACCTGTCCGGAAGACGGGCCGATCAAGGCCAGCAACCCGTGTTCAGAGTATATGTTTCTTGACGATACCGCCTGCAATCTTGCATCATTGAATCTCATGAAATTTTATGACGAGAAAACGCAACTTTTTTCCGTTGAGGATTATCGCTATGCAAGTAGGCTTTGGACGATCGTGCTTGAGATTTCCGTACTCATGGCCCAATTCCCCTCCCGCCGCATCGCAGAGCTCTCTTACAAATTCCGGACTCTTGGACTCGGTTATGCCAATATCGGATCCCTGCTCATGGTAAAAGGAATTCCGTATAACAGCAAAGAAAGTACAGCCATATGCGGAGCTCTCACTGCGATAATGCATATGACGGCCTACGCGACAAGTGCTGAGATGGCAGCGGAAATTGGACCCTTCCCCGGATATGCAAAGAATAAGGAGCATATGCTGCGGGTGATTCGAAACCATCGCAGAGCTGCATATAATGCAGACAATTCCGGATATGAGGGCTTGACCATCAAGCCGGTAGGAATCGACGGACAATACTGCCCGGATTACCTCCTCAAAGCAGCGCAGGAAGATGCGGACAGGGCGCTTGAATTGGGTGAAAAAAACGGATATCGCAACGCACAGGTTACCGTGATCGCACCTACCGGTACGATTGGCTTGGTCATGGATTGTGATACAACCGGTATAGAACCGGATTTTGCTCTGGTGAAATTTAAAAAGCTTGCCGGAGGAGGCTATTTCAAGATTATCAATCAAAGTGTTCCCCAGGCATTACGAAAACTTGGATACAGTAATCAGGAAATCCAGGATATCGTACTTTACGCAAAAGGTAGCGGTACACTGGACGGGTGTCCGTCGATCACACACAAACAACTGCAGGATGCCGGTTTTACTGATGATAAGATCAAAGCGGTTGAACAGGCGTTGCCTGGCAGTTTTGACATCAAGTTTGCCTTCAATCACTGGACTCTCGGGGAGGAATTTTGCAAGGAGATACTCGGCATTACCGACGAGCAGCTCGCGGATCCTGGCTTTGATATGCTTCGCTATCTCGGGTTTACAAGGAAACAAATTGAACAGGCCAACAACTATGTCTGTGGAACAATGACTGTTGAAGGCGCCCCTCGTCTGAAGGAAGAGCATCTTCCGGTATTTGATTGCGCCAATAAATGTGGCAGGATCGGTACAAGATATATCACTGCCGACGGACACATTAATATGATGGCGGCGGCACAACCATTCATTTCCGGTGCGATATCAAAAACCATCAATCTGCCAAATGAAGCAACCGTTGATGACATTCAAAATGCTTATAAGCGCTCCTGGGAGAAAATGCTGAAGGCAAATGCACTGTACAGAGACGGTTCCAAACTGAGTCAACCTTTGAACTCAATGGCTGATATCATGGATGAATTGGAGGAGGAAAATGAAGAAAAAGCTGAGCAGCCGGAGACTCAACAGCTTCAGGATGAAGTAATCAAGACAGCCGAAAGAATCATCCACAAATATGTGACCGGCCGAAAACGATTGCCGCATCGACGTGGTGGATATACCCAAAAGTGCAAGATTGGCGGACAGTCAGTTTATCTTAGAACCGGTGAGTATGAAAACGGTCAGATCGGTGAGATATTTATTGATATGCACCGGGAGGGAGCGGCATTCCGTAGTCTCATGAACTGTTTTGCCATAGCAATTTCGCTGGGACTTCAGCACGGGGTGCCGCTTGAGGAATATGTGGATGCCTTTGTCTTTACAAAATTTGATCCAAGCGGCGCCGTTGTTGGCAATCCGCATATTAAAATGACTACCTCTGTAATTGATTATATCTTCCGTGAGCTTGCAGTTACCTATCTGGAGCGAGAGGATCTGGCACATGTCAGTCCGCAAGATATTTTCAAAAGGACACTTCGTTCGGAGGAAAAAGATATCTCTGATTCGGATTCACCCAAGCCTGATTCGAGTACAGACTCCGCAGCTAACCAACCGCATGCTTCTTCAACTCCTCTCACCCCGGATGCAAGAACAGTAGAAAAAAAAGAGCATCCCGGCCTTGAAAGTGGTCACATCGATGCTGTGCCAGAATCAGGAAAGGTATCATCGGTGCAAGAGGAAAGATCAACCAGGAATAGATCTGGACAACATCGTTCTGAACAAATGAACAGAGCCAGGGAAATGGGATTTACCGGCGATATATGCCCTGATTGTGGAAGTATGACCATGGTTAGAAACGGTACCTGTCTGAAATGTACAACGTGTGGATCAACTACCGGATGCTCCTGAACCCTCCACTGATTTGCCTCACCCCTGACAAATACACACTTTTATAAACAGCCGCATTTGCAGTTAAGCGAATGCGGCCTAAAAAAAATCGTAAAGTTTAACAGCTTGAATTAATAAGCGGTTTTTTTTCTGGAAGGTACGATCCGACGTATAAAAGTCCGAATCAGTTCATGCATTTGGTGATACCAGCTGCTGTGATACTTTTCAAATGAATGAAACTGCTCATAAAGTCTGGTCCGGTTGCTATAGATACTGTTCATAACGTATCTCCTTATGTTTAAATGGTTCTGGTATTTAATAATTTTTGCAATGATAAACAGTAAGAATAATTACTTAGCTATGCCTAAAGATACGTAAAAAAGCTTCAAATTCCAACTTCAGACAGATAAAAAGGGCTTTTTTAGATGTATCGTGTTTCATTAGGTGCTGACTATATTTACTAGATCATCTCTTAACCATTTATTACAAAATACCCTGATGAAAACATTCAAGATTCAAATTAAACCCCTGAATTTGCCACTAAAAAGAAGATTTACCATTTCAAGAGGATCAAGAGATGAGGTAAATAATGTCCTGGTTAAGGTTCATTGTGATGGAATTACAGGAATAGGAGAAGCCGCTCCAAATCATCGTTATCATGAAACGCAGCAATCTGCAACCCATTTCCTGTCAGAATTTGGTGATTACGAAACAGAAAATACTTACGATATTTCATTGCTTGTCCAGAAAATGAATGATCATGCCCCAGGTGAGTATGCAGCAAAGGCAGGCCTGGAAATGGCAGTTTATGATTGGATAGGGAAAAAATTGAACATACCAATATACAGGCTTCTTCAAGCGCCAGGTCGGACCGGTCCCCGGACAACGTACACGTTTGGTATAGATAAGCCGGAAGTGATGAAAGAAAAAGTTGAAGAAGCTGACCCATATCCTTTGCTCAAAATAAAGCTTGGAACAGATTATGATAAAGATATCATCAATGCGGTCAGAGAGTTAACCGACAAGCCTGTACTTGTTGATGCCAATGAAGGATGGTCAACCGTTGACCAGGCTCTTGACATGATAACATTTCTGCACAAACAAAATGTGTTTGTTATTGAACAGCCCATGCCGGCTGCTTGCATTAAGGAGATGCAGGAACTGAAGCTGAAGTCTAGAATTCCTCTCATTGCAGACGAAAGCATCACGGGGAGGGAATCCCTGCAGGAGCTTTCGTCACAATTCCATGGCATCAATATAAAACTGATGAAAACGGGTGCAATCAGTACCTCGTTGAGAATTATACATCAGGCGCGTAAGGTGGGATTGCAGGTGATGGTTGGATGCATGATCGAGTCTGTGATTGCTGATACTGCTTCTGCACTGGTAGCTCTTTGGGCTGACTATGCAGATGTTGACGGGCACCTGCTTGTGGCAGAAAACCCGTTGAAGGGAGTTGAGGTGTTACCTCAAGGACACATTCAGCTAAAAGATTTGCCTGGACTCGGATTCGAGTAAAAAATAAAAAAATCTTGTAACAATTCCGGGTAAGTCAACTCCTTTTATTAAGCAGATGATATAAATGCTTTTAATTAAGGAGTTAAATTAGAAATGGATATGTATTCCCCAATAACAATAGTCTCCCGGGTTGAATTTTTTCCCAGAAGCAATCAACTTTCGATTCCGTCCTCATTGTTAGGGCAGGAACTGCGAAGGGAAGACTACAGAGTCAATTCAGGAAGAGGGAGCTCCAGTCTCGGTATGGTGAACCTTGTCAATGGAAATGGATACCCACCAAAGTATAAAGCCGATGATACGGATTTGAAATCACTTAATAAATCAGAATACAAATACAAGGTTCTTCACATCGAAGACGATGAGCAGGTCAGGTACCTCGTAAATGCCTTTCTGAAAAACTACGTTGACATTCATCCGGTTGCCAATGGCATTGAAGCCCTCAATTGCACCGCGAGTACGGTGTATGATCTGATTATCACCGATATTAATTTGGGGAATGGTCTGAACGGAATTGAAACGGCTCGTATCATTCGAGATATGAATCATTATTCAGAAGTACCCATAATCGCTGCAACTGCAAATGCAGATTCAGAAGTCAGGAATGAATGTATTGATGCAGGAATGGATGCGTATATTCTTAAACCATTCATGAAAAATGACTTGATCAATACCATAGATCAGGTTATGAGTAACAGGCAGGTTTAATAGAAGCTTTAGTAATGGAGATAACGTGTGAATAAAGAAGATTGGAATAACATACAAAATCAACTGGATGCGTATCGTGCCGGTGAGCTATCTGACCGGGAGATTGATTTGCTATGGGAAAAAATGATTAAAAATCCCGAGCACCTTGAATATTTGATAAACTCTGTCAATCTCCAGGCAATTGCAAGTCAGCAAAGTGAAGTTTCGGCATCGATCGGTAAAGATAAGCGAAACAAGTCGAATATATTTACTCTTTACGGCTTCCAGGGGACATGGAGCCGTATTGCGGCGATTTTCGTACTTACTGTAGGCATGCTTTCAACGATATATCTGTTTGGTTCGGAATATCTGTTTGAACAGGAGCCTGTTTCCGAGATTGAACTGGATACATTTCGGTCAACCACTTTGCCGGCAGCTGTATTTGATCATCAGGTTCAAAGAGCAATAAACATGGCGTCTTTGGAGAAGTATGATGAAGCCATTGAGATGCTCAAAGAAATTGAGCATGTGCATCTTACAGATGCTCAGCGCGTTTCACTGATGTTAAACAAGGGCTCAATTCTGTACAATCGTGGTG
>SLLP01000226.1 GCA_007133995.1 Balneolales bacterium | reverse complement strand
CTACAATTTATTCATTTGAATGCAATTTTTAATCCTGCTGTCTAACTGCAAAAAAGCCCTTTCATATGCTTCTCAATTGATCACATAAACTATTGCTTGACAATATGATGAACTTTTTGACCGTAATATTGGTTATGGTTAACTCATATAATGAATGAGAGATTATACTTGACATAATTATAGATCATAAATACAGACGTAACGAGTGATTTTAATCATATATAATAAATAATTATCAATTGCTTAATCATCAAATAAGAGGATAAAGAAGACTTATGAAAAACCGACGTAATAAACTACTAATACTTACCCTTTCAGCACTTGTGCCCCTGCTTCTCATGTCCGGCTTTGCCATGTCGCAAAACCATGAAGTGACGGAGCCGAAAAGTACCATGACAACTGCTCATTGGAATTCGGTTCCGATTGACCGGGTGATTTTCCATTCGGATAGCATAAAAATGCTTACCATGGAACTTTATCATGAAAAACGGGGAAACCGGAGAGCAGAGGTACTGCAGCCGATCATTATGCAGATATTTGTCGCTTTGAAAAGTACAAACCAACCTACCCCTGCAATTTTAACGGATCTGCTACGTGATCTGTCGGTTGAACACCCGGATAACAACATTCGCCTGATCGCATACAGCTCCATGATTTCGGCGCTGATCAGCGAATCGGAGTGGGCTGAAACCAGCGATGACCTGGTCTTGTACTAAGCAAGCCGGACAGCCGCTCCTCGTGACAGGGTGAACGGACCAGAATCCGGACTTCATCAAGCGGTAACTGGCGATATTTTCTGGCAATTTTGCGCTGTTCGGGAACACGGATGCCCAGAAATCTGTCCCCTTCCCCATATTCTCCCGGACAAGTTTTGAAAAAACGCGTGGCATGACCTGCCTGGTCGGCATCGGTATGCTTCCGAAGTTCATTTTGCACCCCGGGAGCAATCATATCAGAACAGGTGCCGGAGGGATGTGATACGCAAGGTATCGAATCTGCGGGATGGGATCTGTAATCCTCCTTGCCGGGGCTTCCTGTGGCATCGACCCCGAATTGTCCTGCCGAACGGCTAAAATCCCGCAACCTCTATTTGATTCTCGCCTGCAAAGATCATAATATGTCCTATGGAAGCGCTTTTATGACATTATTAATCCACTCGTATCATCAAACAAGGAGGTTGACATGGTCGTCTATTTGGCTGACAAACTGCCGGAGAAGGCATTACACGAACTCAGCGGCATCGGGTGCACCGTAAAAAACGAACCGGGTGCGACTGCTGCCGATCTGGACAAGGGAATTGGTGATGCCATGGTGCTGATTGTGCGTTCCACAAAAGTGACCAGGGAATGCATCAAAAACAGTCCGAATCTGACGGTTATCATACGTGCCGGTGCTGGTGTGAACAATATTGATCAGGATGCGGCTAGCAAATACGGCATTTTTGTTGCGAATTGTCCGGGGCAGAACTCCATCGCAGTGGCCGAGCTCGCCATGGGACTCATTCTCTCGCTTGATCGTTTTATCCCCGACAACATCTCCGATTTTCGCAATGGTGTATGGAACAAGGCGGGTTACGGCAAGGCCGAGGGACTGTACGGCAAGACACTTGGCATCATCGGAACCGGGCAGATCGGTCAGCACGTAATCCGGCGGGCCAGGGCATTCGGGATGCCGGTAGTCGCCTGGTCGCGGTCCCTGACCCCGGAGAAAGCGGAACAGTTGGATGCCGCCTATGCCGATAGTGTAGGCGATGTGGCTTCCCAATGTGATATCCTGAGTGTCCATTTGGCGCTTAAGCCCGATACACGAGGCATCATCTCGGGCAAGGTACTGGCAAAATTGAAAGATGGGGCGTTTTTCATCAACACCGCCCGTCCTGAGGTTGTGGATGAAGAGGCACTGTACAAAGAGCTGAAATCGGGACGCATCAAGGCCGGTCTTGATGTATTCAGCGAGGAGCCGGAGCACAAAAAGGGCGATGTCAAAAGCCGATTCCAGGAGCTGGACAACGTCTACATCACCCATCATATCGGTGCGAGCACACAGCAGGCCCAGGTGGCTGTAGCCATGGATGCTGTTGATATTGTTCGCGGCTATTTTCGGGAAGGTGTGGTCCGCAACTGGCTGAACCGCTGTGAACAGACCGATGCCCCGTGGCAGCTCATTGTGCGACATTTCGACAAGTCCGGCGTGCTGGCCAATGTGCTGGCGGAGCTCAAGAATGCCGGCATCAATGCCCAGGAGATGGAAAACGTGATATTCGACGGCAAGGAGACCGCCTGCTGCACCATTCAGCTGGATGTGAAACCGGATGACACCGTGGTTGACGCCATCAACAAGCGCCATGATGAGGTGATCACTGCCGTTCTTGTGGCGGCCGGATGATGACGACGGCCGCATCCGCAAGTGATTTAATGAAGCAAGCGGGTGTGACGTTATTTGCCTTGCTTGCTCTTTCGGGCCCAATCATCTCGCAGGGTCACCGTCCGGTTATATATTTGCTTTTCCCTCGTGGTTGCTTTATCCGGAAAGTAGTACCCTTTGCGCATAAACTGGTAGTAATTGCCGGGGGCATCGCCGGCAATGGCAGGCTCGGCATATGCCACGGGAACCACGTTCAGGCTGTCGGAGTTGATATAATCGATAAATTTCCCGTCGTTTTTGTCGGCCTCCTCTGATGGGTTTGCAACTGTGAACAGACGGTCGTATTCGCGGACCTCGATTTTGTGCGCATGGGTGATGCTGACCCAGTGCAGCGTGCCTTTGGCCTTGATTCCCGAGGTGTCGCTCCCGCTTTTGCTTTCGGGGTGATACCGGCTACGGATTTCGGTGAGCCGGCCGTTTTCATCCCTGATGAAATCGTCACAGGTGATGATAAAGGCGCTCTTCAGGCGCACGCTGCGACCCGGACCCAGACGGAAGAATTTTTTGGGCGGGTCTTCCATGAAATCCTCGCGTTCGATGTAGAGTTCGCCTCCGAACGGGATCTTTCTTGTGCCGGCGGATTCATCCTCGGGATTGTTTTCGCTCTCCAGCTCCTCAACCTCCCCATCCGGCCAGTTGGTGATGACCAGTTTTACCGGATCGAACACCACCATGCGGCGCAGCGATATTTTGTTGAGATGCTCGCGGGCACAGAACTCCAGCAGGGATACGTCGATGACGTTGTCGCGCTTGGCCACGCCGATGCGGGTGCAGAAATCGCGGATCGCTTCGGGCGTGAAGCCGCGGCGGCGCAGGCCCGAGATGGTGGGCATGCGCGGGTCGTCCCATCCATCCACAATCCCATCCTCCACAAGTTTCAGCAGGCGGCGCTTGCTCATGATGGTGTAGGACATATTGAGGCGCGCAAATTCGTACTGGCGGGACGGGTACAGATCAAGCTTGTCAATCAACCAGTCGTAGAGTTCGCGGTGCGGCATGAACTCAAGCGTGCAGATCGAGTGGGTAATCTTTTCGATGGCGTCACTTTGTCCGTGTGCCATGTCGTAGGTGGGATAGATGCACCATTTGTCACCGGTACGGTGGTGCGGAGCATGTTTGATACGGTAAATGACCGGGTCGCGCATGAGCATGTTGGGGGAGCTCATATCGATTTTTGCACGGAGGATGCACGATCCCTCTGGAAATTCGCCCTCGCGCATGCGGTGAAACAGATCCTCGTTCTCTTCGGGGGTGCGGGAGCGGTACGGGCTGTCGGTACCCGGCCGGGTCGGTGTGCCCTTCATGGCCGCAATCTCCTCTGAGGTGGAGTCGTCGACATAGGCCAGTCCGTCGCGTATGAGCCGGATGGCAAAATCAAACAGATGCTCGAAATAGTCGCTGGCGTATTTTTCCCGGGCCCATTCGTAACCTAGCCAGCGTACATCCTGCTTGATGTTCTCGACGTACTCGACTGTTTCGGTGACGGGATTGGTGTCGTCAAAACGAAGGTTGGTTTCGCCGCCGTACTTTTCGGCCAGGCCGAAGTTGAGCGTGATCGACTTGGCATGTCCGATATGAAGGTAACCGTTGGGTTCCGGGGGAAACCGGGTGAGAACCGATTTATGCCTTCCCTCCTTCAGATCTCTTTCAATAATTTCTTCGATAAAATTCCTGGATGTGCGTTCTTCAGAAGGAGAGGTATCAGACATGCTTGATTCAAGAGTTTTGAGTGATAACGGATGGTTGATAATTCATGATGAACCACGAAGGTGAACGACAGAGTCGAACGACTAACACGCATGCAGCCGGCGCATCATGAATCATCGGCTCACTGATCGTATGCGGATGTTGTGCTTGTTCAGTGAACTACAGATGGAAGATAGTTATAAATCGTAAAAATAGCATATGGAACTCCGCCTGTTGGTACGTGATCATAATCTTCACACCCTGTTCTTTTTTATCACTGATTTGCTATCTTGCATGTATCATTCCGCGCATCAGATCGGCGGAAATGGTACGCAAGCCGGCAGTTGAGACGAAAGGAATTCAGGTAGTGATTCTGGCAGATGGTACGGCAGAATCGGCCATCGGTCGCAATAGGCAAGGTACAGTTTTTATCATAGAATGATATTGAAAAACGGGGGGATTTCAACGAGACTATGAGAAACACAATACAGCAAATCACAATATTGACGGCGCTGGTGATTGCACTGCCGCTGGTCGCACTCGCCCAGGAGACTTTCGAGGAGTTCCAGGCTCAGCAACGCGAGGTGTTCGAGGAATTCGGTCAGCTCGACCGTGAAGGCATGATTATGGATGAACAGGCGTTTCAGGAGTATCGGGTCGAACAGGAGGCGTTGTTCCGGGCATTTCGGGATGAAATGGAGCAGAAATGGGGGGATTTCCGCGAGCGAACCAACAAAAACTGGACCGAGTATCTGCAAAACGGTACGATTCGGTGGGATGTCGATTTTGAAGAGGGAAAGGTGGAGGTAGAAGTCCTGGCCGAAGAGGGTGACACCGAGGAGACGCTCAGGGACAAGGTGCGGGAGGCCGTGGTGACCATGGCTGGCAGCCGGGGCACCCGGAGCGAACTGCCCGATGTCACCGAAGAGGTGCTGGATGAGCCGATCCTTGAGGACCAGCTGGATCTGGGCGAAGCCGACGACATTGAGGAGCTGGCGAGGATCGTTGCCGATGAGGCGGTCATTGAGGAGCGAAACAGCCAGGAGATCAAGCGCATCATGCGTGTGAACCTGACCCTTGTGCCTGACCACATCCGCACACGTGCTGAGCGGTTCCAGAAGTATCTGGCGCAAAATACCGAGCGGTATGATCAGGACCCGGCTCTGATCCTGGCTATCATCCACACGGAATCATTCTTTAATCCCGTTGCGCGATCGCATGCCAACGCATTGGGTCTGATGCAGATCGTGCCTAACACAGCGGGTCGCGACGTGTTCCGCAGGCTACGCAACGAAGACGGGGTTCCCAGTCCGGACCTGCTGTTCGATCCGGACAGCAATCTGCTTTTCGGTTGCACATACTTCGACATCCTGACCTCACAATATATTCGTGGAGTCAACTCGCCGGTCGTGCTGGAGTACATGGCCATCAGCGCGTACAACACAGGGGCCGGGAATGTGGCCCGGGCCTACACGGGGAATACGAATATCCGTCAGGCGGCTGGTGTGGCCAACGGGATGTCGGATCAGGAGAATTACGATCACCTGATCGCGAATCTGCCGTATGAGGAGACCCAAAACTATCTGCAGAAAGTGACTGAACGCCGGCAAAGGTATCAGGAATGGCTTTACAGCGAATGACGGATTAACTTCCAGAGGATCAGCCTGGGAAGGAGCAACCGGAAAAGCAGCACGGGAATCAGCAGTATGGGTAAGGAGCAGCGTCGGCTTGATGTCTCGAAAGAGCCCATAGACAAGGCAATTGAGCTGGTGGGGTACGATGCTCTGGCCTTTGAAATGGGCAGAGTGGAACCGGCATCGGTTACGGGTGTGTGTCCATATGGGCCAATAAGGTCTTAAAGCTTTGCACAGGCAGTCCCTCGGGGGTCTTCAGTGTCCTTTTTTCTTTTCTGCCGAGACCGATGGCCCGGCAGGTGCCACAGGATCGCGCAGCTGTCTGTCCTTATCCAGCTCCTGTTCATCAAACAGCAACGGAGCAAGGGCTTTACACATGTACCACTCTACGTACCAGGCAAGCATGCAAATAAAGATATGGGCGCGCCTACCCGCTGTTCCTCGCGGTGCCGGATGGGGCTTTCCACTCCCTTCAAGCTGCGGAACAGCTGTTCGACCTGGGACAGGTTTTTGTAACCTCTCACGGCATCCTGGCTGGAAAGGCGTTCTTTGGGTTCACTGTTGCCTATCACATAGATCCCGTCAAGATCGGCCTCGCGGGCAATAGCGGCTTCGTTGCGTCTGCAGGCCAGAGCCGCACGCTTTACAGCTTCGAGCCGGGATGAAGGATCTGTTGAGAGATCATGGCCAGTACAAGAGTGCTTTGCCGGCAGGGTCTGGAACTGATCATGGAATCGAGCCGGAGTTTTTTTTCGTTGCCAGTACCGCTTAAGGCCGCAGCGTGACTTCGGTCACCACCGGAAAGTGGTCGGACGGGAACCGGAGTCCGCCCGCATGGAGGTACGTGTCGGTGAGCACTCCGTACCGGCGCACCTCGAAATGGTCGGACACAAAAAGGTAATCGATGCGGCGGTCCGGCGAACGGTTGATGTCGAATCCGTTGAACGTGCCGGGCGGACCGTGAGGCGGGGTTTGGCTCACCAACATTACATCCCTGAACAGGCCGTGTTCCATCACCTTTTCGTACGCCCGGTTGCCCGGCACCGCATTAAGATCGCCCATAAACACCACCGGCATGCCCTCGGGCACCCCGCCCGGTATCCCTCCGGGATTTTGACCGTCGATATGCTCCAGGACGATCCGGCTGCTGTTTTCGCGGGCCTCCTGGCTCTGATGGTCAAAATGTACATTATAGATGAAGAATTCGACGCCCGATTCTCGGTGGAGAAATTTGCCCCAGGTGCAGATCCGGTGGAAGTTCACGCCCCAGTCCATGGAGGGCCGGTCCGGCGTCTTTGACAGCCAGAACGTGCCGTCGTCCAGCGCCTCAAAGCGCGCGGGATCATACACAATGGCGCTGTGCTCACCCAGAGTATCGCCGTCGTCGCGCGCCACGCCCACGTACTCGTATCCAAGCATCTCCCTAAGATCCTGAAGCTGGTTGTGCTCACCCTCCTGCGATCCCCAGATGGCGATGTCGTGGAAACGGATCACGTTGGCCACATGTTTACGGCGCTGTTCCCAACTGTTGGGATGTTCCGGTGGTTGATATAAGTATATGTTATAGGTTGCCATGTTGAAGCGCACCTCCTCTCGCCGGTCCGGTTGCCCCATCCCGAACCCGGCGGTACAGACTCCGGTAATAAACGTCAGCATGACCGTCATTCCAACGGCTCCTGTAAGGGTGATTGTATCCGATAGCCGCATATTTCCTCACCACCTTGATTTGTTTGATGTTGATTCGAATGATGTTATTCTGATGATCATACGGTGCCCGGCGCCCGAAATCACATCATTGCAAACATACAAAAGCTCTCATCAAATGGCGAATTTTTCAATGTATAACTGCGCCCAATTAAACAAGATAAACTTGTATATTGCGTGAATCCGTTCGTATAATACTGGGCGCCCTCGATATGTTACAATCCAGCTTTTCAGTTCAGTATGTGATCCAATTTTTTTATTTATCCGTACAGCCCAACATTAATCTTAGATCTTATGTCGACTCCAATCTTACTTCCTGTCATCATTGTACTACTGCTCATCGTGCTGGTCGCGGTGCCAATCGCCATTTACAACCGTCTGGTGGCCCTGCGCAACCGGTTCAGGAACGCCTTCGCCCAGATCGACGTGCAGCTCAAGCGCCGCTACGACCTGATCCCCAATCTGGTGGAAACGGCCAAGGCCTACCTGAAGCACGAACGGGAGACACTTGAGGGCGTCATCCGGGCCCGCAACCAGGCGCAGCAGGCCGAGCGTCAGGCCGCCCGCGATCCCGGCGACCCCGAATCCATGAAGAAGCTGATGGGTGCCGAACAGGGCCTTTCCGGCGCACTCGGACGCCTGTTCGCACTCTCGGAAAATTATCCCGATCTGAAAGCGAATCAGAACATGATGCAGCTTACCGAAGAGCTCTCCTCCACCGAAAACAAGATCGCATTTGCCCGTCAGTCGTTCAACGACGCGGTAATGCACTACAACACCGGACGCGAGAAGTTCCCCAACATCATCTTCGCCAATATGTTCGGATTCAGGGAAGCCCAGCTTTTCGAGATCGAGACAGCCGAGGAGCGCCAGGCGCCCAAAGTATCCTTCTGATCCGCACCCGGCGCAACAGTTAATACGGCGGAAGCAGACTCAGCTCCAAAAGACTCAACTCCAACAGACTCAGCTGTTGCACCTCGGCAAGCATACCCGGTTGTTGCACCTCGACAAACATACCCGGCTGTTGCACCTGCCGCATCATCACCCGCTTTAATCAATGAACCTACTCACCCTGACAGGTTG
>SLLP01000091.1 GCA_007133995.1 Balneolales bacterium | reverse complement strand
CTCCAAACTTCAATTGAAGAATGAAGCGGATTATTATTGTTGAGGACGATTTAATTTTATCTTTATTTCTTGAAAAACAGATTCAAAGGATGGGCTATGAAGTAGCTGCAAAGATTAATAACGGTCAAGAAGCTGTTGAGAAAATCAGAAATGACAACCCGGATCTTGTTTTAATGGATATCAAGCTTGTGGGCGAAATGGATGGAGTGGAAGCCATCAATCACGTGCGTCGGTTTTCTGATGTGCCGGTGCTTTACCTGACCGGCAATTCGGACGAAATCACAAAGAAACGTGCAAGGGCTACCAAACCGATCGCCTACATGGTAAAGCCTGTCGACATGGCACTTCTTCAGAAGACCATTCGGAATGTACTGCCTGTCTAACGGGCACCGCCATTCGGCAAATGATCTGATTACCGGCCGTGGCAGTGTTTGTATTTTTTGCCGGATCCGCACGGACACGGCTCATTACGTCCGACGCGATCCCCCACAACCACCGGCTGACGCTTGACCTTATCGCCTCGTCCGGCTGCTGCAGCCGCCCTTTGGGCGTCACCATCTTGCTGACCGCCCCCGAATCGAAGCCCCATGTTTTCGGCGGACTCATGCTGTGTCTTGAGCTTCTCCATATCGACCCGGCTCCGCGCAGGCTGACGCGCCTGCTGAAGCTGATTGGGATCAGCTGTGACCTCCGGAACCGCCCGCCAGATCAGTGAGATCACATCATTGTTGATGTCCTCAAGCAACTGGGTAAACATGTTAAAGGCCTCGCGCTTGTACTCAAGCAAAGGATCTTTCTGCCCGAAAGCCCGCAACCCGACGCCCTGTTTCACCGAGTCCAGATCACGCAGGTGTTCCATCCATTTCTCATCAATGACCGAGAGAACGGAAGAACGTTCGAGAGCACGAACCACCTCCTGCCCTTCGTTCTGCATCGCCTCATCTATATTCACAACCACACGCATGCGTTTCACCCCATCGGTAAACAGGATCTGCACATTGGTAGGCTTGTTCGGCGCTTCGCTCTCATGCACCTGTTTGATGACCTTGTAGAACGGCTCGGTAAGCCGCCTTTCTTTTTCCTGATAGGTCCTGACCGCTTCTTCAAAAATCAGATCAATAACCCCATCCTCTCGCAGGTTCGACCATTTTTCCCGGTCCACCTGCACATCAACAGCCAGCAGCCGCAAAACCCGCTCACGAATGCCGTCGTAATCGCCCTCCTTGTAGAGTTCGTTTACGATGGATGAGATCATATCCTCGAGCATGTCCAGCAACATGCTACTTAACCCTTCACCCAGCAGCGCATTCCGGCGGTAGCCGTAGACCACATTCCGCTGATTGTTGAGCACGTCATCGTATTCCAGCTGCCGTTTCCGGATGCTGAAGTTGTTCTGCTCCACTTTTTTCTGGGCTCGTTCCAGCGTTTTGGAGACCCAGGGGTGCTGGATCACCTCTCCGTCCTCAAACTTCAGGCGGTCCATCACGTTGGCCACCCTATCAGAACCGAAAAGCTTCATCAGATCGTCTTCCAGTGAGACAAAAAACTGCGATTCACCGGGGTCGCCCTGGCGCCCTGAGCGGCCACGAAGCTGCAGGTCAATGCGCCGCGATTCGTGCCGTTCGGTTCCCACAATGGCCAGTCCGCCCTGCTCCCGGACACCCTCGCCCAGCTTGATATCCGTTCCACGTCCCGCCATGTTGGTGGCGATGGTCACCGCACCTTTCTGTCCGGCGTCACGCACGATCTCACTCTCGCGCTGGTGCTGCTTGGCGTTCAATACGTTATGCCGGATGCCAGCGCGCTTGAACATACGGCTGAGCATCTCGGAAACTTCCACACTGGTGGTACCGACCAGCACAGGTTGCCCGCGCTCGTTATATTCGCGAATGCGATCGACCACGGCGTTATACCGCTCCCGCTTGGTGCGATAGACCAGATCCTCATGATCCTCCCGCTGAACCGGTACGTTTGTCGGAATCTCGATTACTTCAAGCTTGTAGATTTCAAAAAACTCACCCTCCTCGGTAATCGCCGTACCGGTCATGCCGGCCAGTTTGTGATACATCCGGAAGTAGTTTTGCAACGTGATGGTGGCATAGGTCTGGGTGGCCGCCTCCACCTTTACATTCTCCTTGGCTTCAATGGCCTGGTGGAGTCCGTCGGAGTAGCGCCGTCCGGAGAGCACACGTCCGGTATGTTCATCCACGATCTGAACCTTGCCTTCCGATACGATATATTCATCATCGCGCTCAAAGAGCGTATACGCCTTCAGAAGCTGGTTTACGGAATGAATGCGTTCACTGCGCTCGGAGAAGACCCGGTAGAGCTCGGACATGCGGTCGGACCGCTCCTTTTTTACCTCCTCTTTGACCTTTTCTATCTGCTGCAGCTTGTAGTCTTCGCTGAAATCGGGATTGTTCTCAATTTCTGCAATCTGCTCGCGCTCTTTATTTTCAACCTCCTCCTCGATGATGGAGGTCTCGGTGCCCATGTCGGGTATCACGAAAAAATCCTTGTCTTCACTTGACGGTGTGATCAGCTCGCGCCCCATCTCGGTCAGTTCAATGGTATTCTGCTTCATGTCCACCGCATAGTACATGGCCTCATCTACCAGGTGCATGTTCTTGCCCTGATCCTGCAGATACAGGTATTCGGTCTGCTGGGTCAGTTTCTGCAGATGAGGCTCCTGCATCATCTTCATGAACTTTTTGCTCTTGGGAAAACCTCTGCGTGCGCGGAATAAAGCGAGGCCGGCTTTTTCTTCGTCTCCTTTCTCCAGGGCCTCTTCCGCCTCATGCAGGAATTTGCCGATCAGCTTTTTTTGCGCTTCAACAAGCCGCTCGACCCTGGGCTTGAGTTCGGTGTATTTCTGGTTCTGGTTGTCCTGCGGGACCGGTCCGGAGATGATGAGCGGGGTTCGGGCTTCATCAATAAGAACAGAGTCGACCTCATCGACGATGGCATAGTGGTGTCCGCGCTGCACCAGCTGATCCTTGCTGATCACCATATTGTCCCGCAGATAATCGAAGCCGAATTCGTTGTTGGTGCCGTAGGTGATATCCGCACGGTAAGCTTTTCTTCGTTCTTCGGAGTTGGGTTCGTAGCGATCAACACAATCCACATGGAGTCCGTGAAAGTTGAAAATCGGCTCGTTCCACTCCGTATCGCGTTGCGCCAGATAGGTATTGACCGTAACTATGTGGACTCCGCGACCGACCAGCGCATTAAGGTAAGTCGGGAATATGGCTACCAGCGTTTTACCCTCACCGGTTTTCATCTCGGCAATTTTTCCCTGGTGAAGTGCTACAGCCCCGATAAGCTGCACATCGTAAGGGATCATATTCCATTCGGTCTCGGTCCCGGCCACTTTCCAGCTCTTGCCGACAAAACGGCGACAGGTTTCCTTCAATACGGCAAATGCCTCGGGCAGAATATCATCGAGCACTTCCTCGACAATTTCAAGCCACTCCTTGTCAAGCTCCTCCAGATGCGCTTCAAGATCACTTCGATTGTCAATCTCACCGGAGTCACCCGTATGGATAACCCTGAGTTCCTGTTTTATCTCGTCAATTTTTTTCTGGGTGGCGGCGGTCGCTTCCCTTATCTCCTGCTTGAACTCCTCCGTTTTCGCTTTGAGCTGATCGTCCGAGAGCTCCCTTACATCATTCTCATAGGATTTGATCTCATCGACAATCGGTTGAATTTTCTTAATGTCGCGCTCACTTTTGGAGCCCATTATTTTGGAGATACCGGCAAAAATTTTATCAATCATATCAGCCTTCTGGCTTGTTTCAAAGTTATCACAATCTGTAAAAGTACGGCTAAATCAAGGCTCGTTCAACTTGCTGTTTGCTTTCCTTTTCTACACAAACGAATGAGTAACCGAAATAGCCTGTATTTCTTTAGTTCAATATTTCATAAAAAACTCGTATTTTTAAGGTCTTTATAAATTTGTGAATTACCGTAAGACAAACATTGTACTCCGATGACCAAACGAACATACCAACCAAGCCGGCGCAGTCGCAGCAACACTCATGGGTTCCGCTCCCGCATGGAGACCGCCAACGGACGTAAAGTATTGAAACGACGCCGTGCAAAAGGTCGACACAAGTTGACCGTCAGTGATGAAGGATTCCGCAAATAGCAAAGGGCGGAAGTATATTTTACCACGCTCACGGATTCTGCGCGGGCGCGAGCCGATACAACGCCTGTTCAAAAAGGGCAGGATTGTCCGGGAGAAACACATGGATCTTCGCTATTTGTGCATTCCCGGTCGGCCCGGCTTATGTCTGATGGGATTTATTGCCGGGAAGCGCCTGGCAAAAGCTCACGAACGCAATCTGATCAAACGCCGTATGAGGGAAGCTTACCGGCAGCATCAATATCTGATACGCGACATCACGCAATCCGGCGAGACCGGATTTCAGGGAATTCTTATTGCCAAAAAAGCTGCTTTTTCATATCAGGCTGTAGAAAAGGAGTGTATCAGGTTACTCAGCAAAGTACAGCAAGATCTCCGTGAGTGCAACAAGCCATGAAATTCAACGACCACATACTTTTTTTTCTGCAACGTACCGCTGCTATTATCCGTGGCGCCGTCAGAAGCATTTTGATTCTGCTGGTCCGCGGTTACCAGTTTTTCATCTCACCCTATTTTCCCTCCAGCTGCCGCTACTACCCCACCTGCAGCCACTATGCTATTGATGCCATCAAAACCCATGGTGCCATCAGGGGAGTTGGCCTCACTGTATGGCGGATCCTGCGCTGCAACCCGTGGAGCGAGGGAGGTGAGGATCCCGTTCCCGGAAAGACATCAGACTGCTCATGTGACCATAACATCTCTTCGGACCGCAACAATCATGTGAGCCGGCCGTTCCCTTCCACATCTTCTCATGACCTTTAAAAAGCTACTATTTTGGATCGCAATACCGTAATCGGATTCGTACTCATCTTCGGGCTGATGCTCGCCTGGATGTACACCACCATGCCCTCCCAGGAGGAGCTGGAGCGCCAGCGTCTTGAACGCATGGCTCGCGATACGATTCCCGAGATGCAGGAACAACCTGAGCATCGCGTTGATCAGGATCGAGAACCTCCCGAACCCATGGACGATCGCGATGATGAGCGGCCTTCACTGGGTGTGTTCGGATACCAGGCGGTTTCCGACACCGTCTCGACCTGGGTGGAGACACCCAGATACCGTGCCCGTTTCACCAATCTTGGTGGCGGACCTGCAAGCATGCATCTGAAAAACCACAATGTGTGGGATGATGGACTGGTACAGCTGATGTCCGACACCACCCGATCCGCATATTCCGTCGAATTTTTGTCGACCGAGAATTACAATATTGAAACCGATCAGCTTCTGTTTCGCCCTGTTACCACCGATCCTGCCATCGCCATCGGACCCGGTGAAAATGCCACACTGCAGTATGAACTGCTTCTCGATGACGGCAGTCGCCTCATTTATTCCTACACCATCGACGCCGACACATATCAGATCCTCCTGAGCATTACCTTTGACGGTGCCGAACAGTATATCAGCGGCCGGAGTTTTGAGCTGATGTGGAAACCGGCCATTCCACCCACTGAGCGGGATATCGCATCCGAAGAGCAGTACACAGCCGCATACAGCTATGCAGGCGGTGTCCTGGAAAAGTTCCAACCTTCCGATCGGGGATATACCGAAAGCATTATTACGGGTAATGTCGACTGGGTAGCCAGCAAATCCAAGTTCTTCACCCAAATCATGAAGCCGCAGGAGCCGACCGACGGTGCGATCCTGTCTGCCGAACTATCGACCGACCCCGACAACGGCGAAACCATACACGATTACAACACCGCGTTACGCTCCCGTCTGACGGATTCGGATTCCTACAACTTCCAGCTCTATCTCGGACCGCTGGACTACGCGCATCTCCGGGATTTCGACGCCAAGACCTACGACATGGTCGATACCGGATTTCGCTTTATCCGCTGGTTCTCCGATCCGTTCGTCAAGTATATCATTCTGCCATTTTTCTGGTTTGTCGGCGGCTTTACCGGCAATATGGGTGTGACCATTATCCTGTTTGCCTTACTGATCAAGATCGTGCTCTATCCGCTCACCAAAAAGAGTTTCGAAAGCATGGCGGCCATGCGGGAGCTTCAACCCGAAATGGAAGCGATCAAAGAAAAATACAAGGATGAACCGCAAAAGCAGCAACAGGCTACGATGAAGCTGTTCAAGACAGCCAAGGTGAATCCGCTGGGAAGCTGCCTCCCCAACCTGCTGCAGATACCTGTTCTGATTACTTTCTGGAGGTTCTTCCAAAACTCGATCGAAGTACGTCAGGAAGGCTTCCTTTGGGCGGAGGATCTGTCCGCACCGGACATCCTGTTTAATCTTCCATTCACGATTCCGCTCATGGGCGATCACATTGCCGGTTTTGTACTGCTGATGACGGCCTCCATGGTGATTCAGATGCGTGTTTCAGGTCAGGGCAACACCGCGCCAAACCCGACGCTCAAAATGATGCAATACGTACTTCCGGTGATGCTTCTGTTCATTTTCAACCGGCTTTCATCAGGACTCAGCCTCTACTACCTGATCTATAACGCCCTTTCCATCGTCCAGCAGATGATGATCAACAAAAAGATCGATCACGTCAAGCTCATGGAGTCGGTCGACAAGAAAAAGGCCAAGGAGATGAAGAAGGAAAAAATGCTGGAGGAAAAAAAGGCCAGAAAAGAAAAAAACAACAAAAAATTGGCCTGACCTCTTTCACGGCACGAGAAATTTGATATTTTGAGGAGGTACGTTTCACTCAAGATGACTGATTGCATTCTTCATGCACTCCACAATCCGGCACATACTTACCTTGCTGCTTTTTGCTGTCTGCTCATTTGCTCTGACCAGTCTGCATCAACCTGATAAATCGCAGATCCATAACGCAGCTGAAGACGATGATACCGTTCGGCTTTCCATTGTTGTACCCGAAAGCGACAGCACTTCCACGTCACTGAGCAGGCATCGCATCGCCGCCAATACCGACCCCCAAAACAGAGCTTTTATCAACGGAAAAGAGGCTAAAGTATATGCCAGCGGTGCTTTTGTAGGCCTTGTCGACCTTCCCGTCGGTCAATACACAGCCAAGATCCTGGTACGGTCTCCAGACGGAGCATCTCATACAAAGCAGCTTTTTTTTCACCGGAAGGATCGGGCTGCCATCCCTGCTGCAGAAACAGATCCCAATGACCAGGACGCGTATCATGACAAAAACTTCCCGAGGGTAGCAGAGATTAACGCCAGGCGGGCATTTCTCAACTCCGGTTCAGGTACAGACCGGCTCGGCGGTGCCCGGCTCGGATTTCTGGAAAGAGGTGTGAGACTTGAAGTGATCGACCGCGAAGGCTCCCATTACCGTGTTCGCCTGTCAGATACCTTTGAAGGCTGGCTGCCCGTCCGGTTTGCCGAGTTGCTGCCCGAAAGCACCCCGATGCCACACTCCCTCACCGGCTCGGCCACTGTCACGGGTACGGATGCATTCGACATGGTGACCCTGTCGCTTGGTCAGCGGCTGCCCTATATTGCAAACATGCGCACCCATCCCAACACTATTGAAATTGATATTTTCGGGGCCGAATCCAACACGAACTGGATCACACACCGTAAAAGCGCGGAGGGCATCCGGAGTGTCAGCTGGGAGCAGATCGGCACCAACCACTTCAGGCTTATCATTCATCTCGAGAATGAAAATCATTGGGGATTTCATATTGGATACGGTGTCGGTACCAGTCTGCGCATTCAGATCCAAAGACCGCCGCGTATCGCATCCACCGCCCGGCCGCTTGAGGGGATGAATGTCGCTGTCGATGCCGGACATGGCGGCAGCAACCGGGGGGCGTTGGGGGCTACGGGTGTAATGGAGAAAGATATCGTGCTCGCCATTTCAAAAAAGCTTCGGGACAGACTGGAAGCCGGAGGCGCCCGGGTTTTCATGACGCGTGACCGCGATGTAAATGTATCCATGACGCAACGCAGCGAGATGATTATTGCATCCGAAGCGCAGGTACTTGTCAGTATACACGCCAATTCCATCGGCAGCGCCACGAATCCCGACGTCATCCACGGTACCAGCTCCTATTATCGTCATGATGCATTTCAGCCACTGGCGCAACTCATCCACAATCGCATGCTCGAGCTGCCAATTGGTGATTTCGGACTGATCGGAAGCTTCAATTTCACATTGAATGCGCTAACCGAAATGCCGAACGCCCTGGTGGAAACAGCCTTCATGTCACATCCGGAGGATGAGTTGATGCTGATGGATCCTGAGTATCAGGACAGGATGGCTGAAAAAATCGTTGCGGGACTCACGGATTTCTTCCTTAATTACGGCAGACTTCCGGAAACATATTCCTCTTTGTGAATCGTTACCATCAGTAATTATAAGCATCTTTTTATTCTTCAAATATTTTTTATTCCGGCATGGATGTATCGCCATTAACAAAAAAAACGCTCCCGGCATTACTCAGCAGAAGTCTCTCCACATTTCCAGACCGGCCGTCACTCGGCTTTGCGGGTGAGAAAACCGCCACCTATAAGGAACTGGGTGAAAAAATTGATCGTATTGCAACCTATCTCCAGAATAATGGGGTCGGCCAGGGTGACAGGGTAGCCATTCTCAGCGAAAACGGACCGAACTGGGGTGCGG
>SLLP01000013.1 GCA_007133995.1 Balneolales bacterium | reverse complement strand
TCACCTGATAGGCGATGGCATTGCGGATGAGGGTCCGGTCGTCCCACGGCGCATGCATGATCCAGTTGTTCTCCGAAGGCAGTCCCAGGATGGGTTCGTTGCGGTTTTCATCCTCGTCATCAATTAACCGCACTCCGAACTGCTTCTTGGGAAAAGCCAGGGAGCTGGTGCCGCGGTAGTTGGACTCGGACCGGCTGTGCAGGTGCAGGTTATCGGTCAGCAGGCGGGCGCGTCCGTCTGCGTCACGGTCGATCACGGAAAAATAGATCGTGCTCCGGTAGTGGCCTTCAGGATGCATAACGTTGTCGAACTGGTTCACGATCACTAGTGGAAGGTTGGAATCGAAACCTGCCACATCGGGATTCAGCCGGATGAAGACTTTTGTCACGGTTTCACTTGGTTCGTATCCATCCCGAAAAGAACGGGCCCTTATCATCACCGTTCCTGATATGTTCTCAGGGTTGTCACTTTGAAAGGCGCTCGATGATGTAGTGGGAATGTCACCATTCGTAGTGTAACGGACCGTTGCGCCTTCGGGAACAGCAAATGACAATGCAAACGATTCGGTGTAGGTGCCGGCTGGATGTAAGAACTCTGGAGGCGGAACGGATTGTGCTTTGATTGCCACGGGTGCAAGTGCAATGATGAAAAGTAATATTGCTGCTGTCAGATTTCTTTCCTGATGGGTAGGCTGCATTCGTGCCTCAGGTTAGTGGAAGGTTTTCATTTGATTCGAACTGATGATGCCATCGCGGCAATTCATCCTTCTCTAATCAAACGAAAGTGATCTGAAATGGGTTTGCGAAACGTTAAAATCACGTTTGATAATATGACAAAGGTTGCCGGTACCTGATACACCGGCAACCTTTATGCCATTGTAAAATGTAATAACGACTGGTGCCAGAAAATCCTGTTTCACCAGCATCATTTTTATTATCAGTACTCTTCTCAGCCCCTAAGAATGAAGCCTACAAACGATAATATGCTTTGAACACTGGAAGAAACAAGTACCTGCGACCCACATTTTCAGCAATCGAGTTATGAGTCGCAGGTTCAGGTTATTGTCTTATAAGTGTCAGTATCCGGGATTCTGCACCAGCGTGTTGTCGGAAAGACTGATCTCGGATTGCGGTATGGGCAGCAAGCCCAGACGAGCTGTGCGGAAATTGATAGGGATCTCCTGTGTAGCCTGGGCATTAATTTTCTCAGCAGCCGTATCCAGTCCCATGCGAAGCAGGTCCCAATACCTGAGACCCTCGCCGGCAAACTCGAGCCTTCTCTCTTCCAGGATATTTTCGCGTGTAGCGGTAATCTGAACGAAATTATCTCCGTACGCTCTCATTCTCACCTGGTCAAAGTATTCCTGGGCATTGGGCGAACCCAGTTCGGCAGCCATGAGAAGTACATCCGCAAAGCGGATTACTGGGCGATTGTAAGGCCAATTAAATGGATCGTTTACACTTGGAAGGTCAGGACGACGGGGCTGGAACTTCTTGAAGGCATACCCTTGCCACTGGTACATTTCATTGGCGTTGTGTGGTACATTCTCTGCCACCGGATCAAGGATACTCAGGAAATACCGGGAATCCGTATCCTGATCGAATGCCTCCACCAGGCCCGGGATTACCGGCTGGAAGGACCAGCCCGCAATATATTCGGGATGGAACGTGATCCCACGCAACCCAGACATCGTGGTTGCCCAGTTGCCGAAGGAGCCGTTAAGGAAGCCCCAGTCGCCAAATGCGGATAATGCTGCAGCACCATGCTGGACCGAGAAGATAGCTTCGGGATTGTTGTTGCCGGCTCTTCCCCAGAGCGCACTGAAATCATCAAGCAACCTGTGCGGACTGTTATTGATCACATCCTCAAGATGTCCAAGTACTTCAGTCTCGGAAACCGAAAGCGGCCCGGCACCAAGTACGGGCTGGGCATAGTCACGATGGTAGAGATAGATGCGACCCAGCAAGGATTTGGCCGCCCAGGATGATGCACGACCTGCTTGTGCAGGCGGGATGACATCCCGAAGGTCGGGAATGATATCCACCAACTCCGTAACCAGGAATTCGTATACCAAACCCGGATCGGTCTGCTCCATACGGATATCTTCGGCTACCAGAGGCCTCTCGAACAGGGGTACATTCCCAAAAAACTTGACCAGTTCATAGTAGAATATGACCCGCAGAAAGCGGGCTTCAGCCGCCATAACGATTCTGTCCTGCTCGTTTTCAAACCTCACATCACCGATATTCTCAAGCAGCAGATTGGCGCGGTAAATACCGGTGTATCGATCTGACCACAAACCGAGGGCCTTATCATTGGTCACCGAGATATTATGTTCATTTAGTTCTACAATGCTCGGTTGATCACCGGGACCTGAGCCACCGGCGTAGGCGTCATCAGAAAGGACATTTGAAATCAGATCGTAAGGATGGAACCCGGAGTTTGGACGTCCATGTACAAATGTTAGTACTTCATATGTGGCATATAGAGCCTGTTCGGCATCGGACTTGGTCAGGAAAAAGTTATCCTGGGTCCGCTGTACCGGTGGCTTGTGGTCCAGAAAGTTGTCCATGCAACCGGAAAGCAGCAAAAGACCAAGTATGGGAATAATAATGGTTAGTCGTTTCATAACAGCTTATTTATGGAATTAGAAATCAAGATTGATGCCCATGGTGACGGTGCGTGCCTGCGGATAGATGTTGCGGTCGATACCCACATTGAGCGCACCAAACGCCCCGATTTCAGGATCGTGTCCCGAATAGCCGGTGAAGGTCAGCAGGTTTTGTGCTGCGACGTAGACGCGCAAGCGGGAAGCACCTGCCCTGTCGGTGATACGTGGTGGCAGTGTATAACCGAGGCTGATGTTCCGGAGGCGCACGAAGCTGCCGTCCTCGACAAAGAAATCGGACGGTCTGGTATAGTTGCCGTTGGGATCACGTATTGTGACGCGGGGATGCGTTGTCGACGGGTTTTCCTCGGTCCAGCGATCGAGTACATCTTCTTTCCAGTTGGGCATCGGCAAATCGTGACGGCGAGTACCTCCTGTGAAGATATCGTTCCCGAACGAACCGTACCAGAACATGTTCAGGTCAAAGCTGCGCCAGTCGAGGTCGATGTTGAATCCCATGGTAAAGTCGGGATACGGATTGCCGATCTTGACGCGGTCTTCATCGGTAATCTCTCCGTCATCGTTATGATCGACGAAAATCAGGTCGCCCGGACGCGCACTTGGCTGAATAACCTCCCCTTCTGAATTGACATGGTTCTGAACCTCTTCCTGTGTCTGGAAGATTCCGGCTGTCTCATATCCCCAGAAGAAAGCGATCGGCTTGCCTACCATAGCCATGGCCACATGATCCATGGAGGTGGAAACTCCTGCACCGAAAAGTCGGCCTTCATCGTTTTCAATGGAAGTAACTTCGTTTTGGTTGTAGGTACCTGTCAGGCTCAGGCTCACGCGCCAGTCACCAACAATCTGACGGAAACCGGACTCAAACTCGATTCCCCTGTTGCGCACGGTACCCCCGTTTACTACCGGCGGTGCATTTCCGATGAATGCCGGTATGGGTGCCGCAAGCAGCAGGCCCTTGGTTTCCTTGTTGTAGACGTCGACGTTGAAGAACAAGCGATGATCCAGGAAAGCTGTTTCAAGTCCGAGGTTTGTCTGTTCGGATGTTTCCCATCTGAGAGCAGGGTTTGCTATCTGAGTTGGGTAGGCACCTGTTACGATTGAAGGAGTCATTCCAAACCCGTATCCTGCATGTGTAGTAATCAGCGGAGTGTAGGTAAACTGCCCGATATTGTCGCTTCCATTCTGTCCCCATCCTCCGCGAAGTTTCAGGTAACTGATAAAGTCATGGTCGCGCAGGAAATCCTCACGGGATATTACCCATCCAAGTGAAAAAGCGGGAAATACTGCCCAACGATCGTCAGGACCAAATTTGGAGGATCCATCAACGCGAAGCACACCTTCCAGCATGTACCTGTTATCGTAGTCATAGTTGAGGCGAGTGAAGTAGGAGGCCAGTGATTCCAGGCCCAAGCCGCCGAAGTTAGTCTGATTTTCCTCATCCGTTCCTACCGAGAGCCATGCATTGTCAAACGATTCCATGGTCAGGTCAAAAGCAACCCCCCCCAGGAACTCATTTCGGTGGTCGAGAAGCTCAATTCCTCCAAGTACACTGAAGTTATGGTCTTCAATCTGATCCTGGTACCTCAGAACATGGCTGGTCTGCCATGTGACCCATTTATTCTGCTCCTGGAATGCCGAACTTGTCGTATTGAAGACATTTCCTCCAAGATCATAGACCGGAGTGAAAGAACGGTTACCACCATAGGCCAGGTCAATGTCCAGGGTGGAGCGCAGACTCAATCTGTCGGTGAAATTGAAGTTGCCGAAAACGCCGCCGACGAATTTGTCCTCGTTCCACTCGGAATTGATGACATCAATGAATGCAACCGGGTTGACCACTTCCTGTGATGCGAAGGGAGAGCTGGCAAAATTGCCGTCTTCATCATATACCGGAGTAACAGGGTCTATGTTGGAAGCGCGTGCCATGATGCCACCGAATTCTTCGTTCGGGTCGATACCCCTTGTCGTTTTCCGGGTGTATGTTGCCCTGGTGCCGTAATCAAGGCGACCCCGTTGATGATTGGAATTTACACGGAATGACAACCGTTCGAAGTTCGATTTGCCCTCGGCCACGATACCATCCTGCATGCGGTACGACATGGAAGCCATATAGTTGGATGTTTCCGTGCCGCCGGAAAGTCTCAGGGTATGATCGGTTACAGGAGCATTATAGTAGAAAACCTCTTCCTGCCAATTGGTTCCCTCACCTATCTCTGCAATACGTTGTTCGATATCGGGAAAGGGGATAGAGCGGCCGTCGTTGGCGTAACTTTCATTCATGATCTTCATGTAGTCGGGCGCATTCAACAGGTCGGTCTCTCTCCAGGGATTCTGAAAACCTACATATCCGGTATAGTTGACCTGGATGGGACCGGGGGATCCCTGCTGCGTGGTGATCATGACAACGCCGTTGGCCCCACGTGCTCCGTAAATCGCTGTAGCTGAGGCGTCCTTTAATACTTCAATGGAAGCGATGTCGGCCGGATTGAGATAGTCGATTCCCCCTACCGGCATGCCATCCACCAGGTACAGCGGCTGGGCATCACCCGTAGTGCCGATACCACGAATACGTACAGTAGCAGGTGAACCCGGCTGACCCGAATTCTGGATAACAGTAACACCGGCAGTACGGCCCTGGAGCGCCTGCTCCAGGCGCAAGGGTGCGGCCTGTTCAATATCACGCGACTCGATCCGGGATATGGCTCCGGTAACCAGACTTCGCTGCTGGAGACCATAACCGACCATGATCAATTCGTCGCCATATATAATGTCGGGCTCCAGTGCTACATTGATTTCCTCCCGGCCTTCTATTTGGACCCGCTGTGTTACAAAACCGACGTAACGGAAAACCAGGGTCCCTTCACGATCCGGAACCATGAGTGAAAACTCACCGTTCAGATCTGTTGTCGTTCCAATATTTGTTCCATGGAGCATGATGTTGACACCGATCAGAGTTTCATCAGTCTCAGCGTCAACTACAGTTCCTCTGACGGTCTGTGCATTGGCATTGGACGCACCAATCAGTATGACCGTCATTAACATAAGTAGTAATGATTTGTAATTATACATGCCTTTTTGACTTGGGGTTGTGTTACATATTTCAATCGAAAATCACTGGAAACATTTCAAAACAGAACCTGTTCACAATGATTTCAATTTTTTGGTGGTTCAAGATTCTGAAAACGCTTTCTTATTTCAGTTTAATTTTATTGAGCAAATACCCTGAAACGGTGTGCCTGGTACCCAAGAGTGGCTCCCGGCCCTGACTGCCCGGTTTTAACCCTTGTTCCATATCGGTACGCAACAGTTTCAAACATTTGCCGGATGACTGAATTCAAAATGATTGATACACTCCATATATACAAAATATCCACTACTAGCGCAACTTTGGTAAAATTTTTTTCACTATTTATTGCAATTCAGGCAACTCCGATGTCACTTCCCCCAAAAAAAACAACCAACAGCCTTTTTTGGAAAAATGCGGATCGGATGTCTTTTTGAAACATGCCACTTGCCAGTGCTTTCCAGATAAACCCCATGGTTATCATTATTATTTTATTGCATTGCAATAACTTATAGACACATTAGACAATACTGACACATCATTGGAATGTCAGATCTCAGGTAAACGCCACCAGCGGGAACACCACCATGCATAATTGACAAGACGGTTTATGCAATTTATTTTAAAATAAAAAATATTTGCATTATATTATTAAATTCAACTTGAATTTGCCGTACCTTGAACTGACTCGGTTGCGGCTTCAATGCAAAGGATTCGTTTCTATTATCTGCCTGTTATGAGTGATTTGAAAAGCACGGAACTGCAACAGAATATGTAAAACCATTCACATGAATAATGTCCCTGTATAAAAAAACTCGTTTGTCCTGACCGGCAAACGAGTTTTTTTTTTATACTTCGGGATCTTAACAGCCATGTAAATCCCTTCCAATGAACAGCAAGCATTTTTTAATTATCCGAATCACCATAATTGTTGCACTGGGTGGCTTTCTGATGGGATTCGATGCCTCAGTGATCTCCGGTGTCGTCAGGTTTATCGAACCCGAATTCGGTCTTTCCAAACTGCAACTGGGCTGGGCCGTCGGCTCACTCACCCTTACCGCCACCCTGGCCATGCTGCTGGCCGGTCCGCTCAGTGACCGGTTCGGACGAAGAGCCATACTCAAGACGGCGGCGGTTCTGTTTGGGGTATCTGCCATAGCATCTGCGCTGGCACCCACTTTCTTGATACTGGTCATAGCCAGAATGATCGGAGGACTCGGCGTCGGGGCTTCGCTGATCGTTGCACCCATGTTCATTGCTGAAATCTCGCCTCCCAAAATGAGGGGGAAAATGGTCAGCATAAATCAGCTTAATATCGTAATAGGGATTTCTGCCGCTTTTTTCACCAACTATCTCATCCTGCGCTGGGGCCAGTCGGACCTGGCCTGGGCACAGGCACTCATGCTCGGTGAACACAACTGGCGGTGGATGCTGGGACTGGAGACACTCCCGGCCATCATCTATTTTGTTGGACTGTTTTTTGTACCGCAGAGTCCCAGATGGCAGATAAGGGCCGGCAAGATCGATGAAGCCCGGATGACCATGAATCGACTTTACGGAGAGGAAGAGGCCGGACAACAGATCGCGGATGTCATCAAAGGCCTGGAAGCCGACAAAGACAAGGAGAAGGTATCGGTCGGGGAGATATTCCAGCCCGCTCTGCGGTTTGTTTTGATCATAGGGGTATCGCTGGCCATCCTGCAGCAGATTACCGGCATCAATGCCGTTTTCTTTTACGCTCCCATGATATTCGAGCAGTCAGGCATCGGGACTGACGCGTCCTTCATGCAGGCCATTCTGGTGGGATTGACCAATCTCGTATTTACCATCCTGGCGATTATGTTCATTGACCGGCTGGGACGCAAGCCACTGCTCATTTTCGGAATGACCGGGATCGCGCTTATGATGATACTGCTGTCATACGGTTTTCACTCGGCGACCTATCAGCTGACACCGGAAGCCATTGAAACCCTTGATGAGCCCATCGACAGAGTGGCATTGATGGATAACATGAGTGGAATCACCTATCCCAATGACATCGTCTTCAAGCAGGCATTAGCTGAGACCATCGGGCAGGAAGCAGCGATTGAGCATGAATCTGCGATCATCACCGCGGCAATCGATATCAACCCGACACTGATCCTGCTTGGAATCCTGGGCTTTGTAGCGTCATTCGCCATTTCCATCGGACCGGTAATGTGGGTCATGTTCTCCGAGCTGTTTCCACTTCGTGTCAGGGGAATTGCCATCTCGTTTGCCGGTTTCATCAACTCAGGTGTCAGTTTCCTCGTGCAGTTAGTGTTCCCCTGGGAACTGGCCACTATCGGCAACAGCATGACCTTCCTTATTTACGGCCTGTTTGCCATAGCGGGATTGATTTTCGTATGGAGGATCGTCCCGGAGACCAAAAACAAGACGCTCGAAGAGCTTGAAGAGCAACTGGTCAGAAAGCGCTGATACAAAATGAATCAGCAGTGTCATCACGTGGTATGGGTATCACTGTGCAAGACATTATGGCGCCTCTATGCCTTTTTCACAATCCGTGACCAGCCTCAGCCGAACCTTGCTTAAACAGATCCTGCTACAACTCACCTCTGCGACGGATCAGCTCGTCCTTGATCTCGTTGGCCCTGTCTTCAGTGAGATCGTATCCCCACATCACCCAAATGGCCAGCGCTGCCGTAACGGCCGGAATGATGATATCGGCCAGCCTCAGGTTTGTCATGGTTTCCGCCGTCTGAACGGCAGCGTTCTGGTCGAACCCGACTAACTTGAGCACAAGCCCGCCCAGCACCAGCGCCACGCCATGGCCAAGCTTCACCATCCACCAGTAAATGGCACCGAACGTGCCTTCCTTGCGCGGCATCCCGTTGTGGAGTTCGTCCAGGTCGCACACGTCCGCCGTCATGCTCATCATCAGGGTGAACAGTCCGCCGATTCCGAAGACCATCAGCGGAATGGGCATGAACATGAGCCACGGGTTCTCGGGCGAAAATCCCCACCATTTCAGCAGATAACCCACAATCGAAATCAGGGTGGAAATAACGAACGCATTGCGTTTGCCAACCTTGTTTGCTATCCACGTGATGACCGGGATGACCAGAAATGCCGTAGTCG
>SLLP01000245.1 GCA_007133995.1 Balneolales bacterium | reverse complement strand
TGGATCACTTCATCGTGGCTAAGATCGGGCTCGGGATACTCCAGCTCTTCGGTGACCTCATTAAAGTGCACCATATTTTCATCCAGCCACTCCCGGTAAGGGTGCTCCGCCGCAATTTCGTTCTTGATTTCCTCATCACTGATGATGCGCCCCTGCTCGGTATCGATAAGCAGCATGCGTCCCGGCTGGAGGCGCTCCTTGCGGATCACATCTTCCGGATTGATGTCGAGCACACCCACCTCGGACGCCAGCACGACCATATCGTCCCGGGTGACATAATAACGCGAGGGACGCAGACCGTTGCGATCCAGCGTTGCACCAACAACGACTCCATCGGTAAATGCAATGGAGGCCGGACCATCCCACGGCTCCATCATGCAGCTGTGAAATTCATAGAAGGCACGCTGCAGTTCATTCATGCTCTCATGTTTCTCCCAGGGCTCGGGGATCATCATCATCATGGCATGCGGCAGAGAGCGGCCGGTGAGCGACAGAAATTCCAGTGCGTTGTCAAATTTGGCGGAGTCGCTTCCCTCCTCCTGGATGATTGGCAGAACCTTTTTCATATCATCGCCGAACAGCTCCGACACAAACTGCTTCTCACGGGCGTGCATCCAGTTCTGATTGCCCTGCAACGTATTGATCTCCCCGTTGTGTATAAGATAGCGATAGGGATGTGCGAGCTTCCAGCTGGGGAAGGTGTTGGTGCTGAAGCGGGAATGAACCAGAGCAATGGCCGATTTCATACTGGGATCTTTCAGATCCGGAAAATACAGCTCCACCTGGTTGGGCGTGAGCATTCCCTTGTAGACAACGGTCCGGGAGGAGAGGCTGTTGAAATAGTAGAATTCCTTATCTTCATCAGAAAGTTCCGATTGCTGAATTGCCAATGTGCAGCGACGCCGGATGACAAACAGCTTACGTTCAAAATCCAGCACTGACTCCATTGACGGATCTCTTTCAATAAAGACCTGCCTGACCAAAGGTTCACCCGCTTTGGCCGACTCGCCCAGACTGGAGTTGTCGGTGGCCACTTTCCGCCACCCAAGAATTTTCAACCCCTCTTCTTGAATAATATCCGCGATAATCTTTTCGCAGAATTTACGCTGCTCGCGTTCCGGTGGAAGAAAAAGCATGCCGACGCCATAGTTCCCGTAATCGGGCAGTTCAAAACCGAGCCCTTCGCATGACTGGCGGAAAAAATCGTGAGGAATCTGCATAAGGATACCCGCTCCGTCACCGCTGTTATGCTCGGCACCCGTTGCACCACGGTGATCAAGATTGCGCAACACACGCAGAGCCTGTCGTACGATATCATGGGAAAATTTCCCCTTGATATTGACGACAAATCCAATGCCACAGGCATCATGCTCCAGCGCAGGGTCGTATAAACCCTGTTTTCGGGGGGAAAGTTGGGGGGAAGTGACTGGTGACAAGTATCCTTCTTTTTTCATGCATTCCTAATTTTGCGTATGAATTGTGCAGGCCGCTGATGTTTCAAATTATCACTTTGTTCTGTAAAACATCTGTTCAACCTACTCAGACAAACACTACCTGTTTATCTCTGTGCACCACATAATACGGTTTATCAATCCGGTCAGTTGCTTCAGCTGGCCGGCAACGGCAAATGCATCAGACGATGCTTGCGTCATGATTACAATGTTCCAACTGCTGATACCTTGAGCGCAGAAATTAAATAAAAACTATCAGACCAGAGGTTTATTTCGTCTTTTCAAGGTCCGAAGTCGTATCTGCTTCTCCGACCCGGCTAATCAATCCAGGAGTTTCTCCACCAACCAGTTCAACATCCGAGTCGGAGTTTTCTAAAACAAACTACATCCAATCGATTTAAATCGAATCAATAATATGAGCAAAAATACCTTGTCATTCAAAAAAAAACTGCGATCGTTTTCTTAAAAGCCCTTTTTTTATATATTATACAGCAAAAAAGCGCTAACAATTTTAACACAAATGCACAAATAGAGGTCATTATTCCGGGTATGATGTGTGAGACTCACAAACAGCAACCATAACAGACGAAGCGAGATGAATTCATGACAGTATCCAAGTTCGCCTTCATTATTTCGAACTTCGGCACTTCTGATGATCCTCCTGCTTGCGATGTTCACCGGATGCGACATCCTGGAAGGTGATGCTGATGTAACCGCTGACTCAAAAGAGACTTTGCGCGAACTCAGCGTCCAGGGAAAAGTTCTGTCAGAGGGAGCCAATGATTTCACTTTCGAATTGCTTCAGAAACTGGCGGAGACAACCCCGGATGAAAGTTTCTTTGCCTCTCCACTTAGTATCTCCATGGCTTTCGGCATGGTACTGAATGGCACCGACGGCGATACATACCTTGAAATGCGAGATTTTTTCGGCCAAGACGGCCTTACCAACGAAGAGATCAATATCGCATTCCGGGATCTCATCGGACTGCTGACCAACCTCGATCCACAGGTGCGAATGGAAATCGCCAACTCGATCTGGTACCGCAAGGGATTTGAGGTGATACAAGAGTTTCTTGAAACCAACGAGGAATATTTTGAGGCCGAAATCGAAGATCTGGATTTTGGAGATCGGGCCGCCGTGGATATCATTAACGGCTGGATAAATGACAAGACCAATGGCCTCATTGAGGAAATGATCGACGAGATTGGACCGGATGTGGTGATGTTCCTGATCAACGCCATCTATTTCAAAGCCGACTGGTCCATTCAGTTTGATCCCGACGACACCCGCGACGAGCCCTTCCTGACCGGAAGCGGCGAATCGGCCAATGTGCCGATGATGCGGGTAAGGGATGCGTTCGGCTACCATGAGAACAGCGAGTGGCAGGTGGTGGATTTACCCAATGGCGAAGGTGATTTCTCCTTCACCGCTTTCCTGCCCGCTGACCGCAACGATCTGTCCGGTTTCGCCGGCTCGGTCACCAGACAGGAATTTGACCTTATTACCTCACAGCTCGAGGAAGATACCGTGAATGTCTATATGCCGCGATTCGAGATTGACTTCGATTACGAGGATATTATGGATAACCTGGAGGAAATGGGACTCACCCTGCCATTCAGTACTTCCGGTGCCGATTTCAGCCGCATTAATCCAAATAAAGATTTGTTCATTTCCGACGTGATGCATCGTGCTGTGATCATGGTGGATGAAGAAGGCAGTGAAGCTGCAGCGGTAACACAATCCTGTTCACGGGCAAATATGCGGGTCCGCTGTAACGATCGCTCATTGTGCTATGCTAATGGCTTTGCCTTGAATCTGACCATAATACAGCTTTGGATTTAAGCATCAGTGCTGAGATCCGGAGTTCACATTCGGTACTCACATCCGGAGCTCAATCCAGACCGTCGCTCTTCACCAGCACATCGCCAAAGGCGCTGTCTTTTGCAGCCAGTACGAGCGCCGTTGTCGGCAGACCATCCAGGTTTTTATGTATATTGTAATAGTATTTTGCAAATTGCCTGCCAGGTTCGGCCATACCCATGAAAATCAAATCGGCATCCCTCGAACTCTCTTTCAAAATATCGTTGAAAACGCGGCCTTTTGATATCAGGACCACAAGATCTGCCTTAATGCGAATATTGTTGATGATGCGTCTGAGATTCTCCCGGGCCTTTTGGGCACCCTGCTCATCCTTGACCACCATTTTGATACGCAATTTCGCATTCCGCCAGTGCTGACTGCTTTTAAGAAGGTGGGCAAGTATCATGAGCAATCCGCCGTTACCTTGCAGGCCGCCCCACCAGACATCGATGATCCGTCGCTTTCCGAACAGTTTTTCTTTGTTGTCATGGACGATAACCACATTTCGGTTGAGCCCGTGAAATGTGGCGATCATCTTGCTGTAGTCGTCAATTGAGTCTTCGTTCTCCGTATCACCCATAACAATCGTGTTCGGCACCAGTTCGCCCAGACCGTATGACTCAACCAGACGTTCCATACCCACATAGGGATCCGGTGCAGAGGTGATCCGGACCAGACATTGTATTCCTTTTTTCGCAAGGCTTTCTCTAATCTGCTTTTCCATAGCCTTTTTCCGGCCGAGAGCGATATCATCACTTTTAAGGATGGAGGACAGGGTCAGTATACCCCGGTTCAGGGTGATAGAGGAGGCAAATTCTACCAGATGATATCGACGGGTGGGTGCTCCTGTAAACACCAGCGGATGGGGTCGCCACGTCTTGGCATCCTCTTCCACCCTCATGCGCATCAATCCGGCACGGATCAGTGCCATCCAGATGCCGCGGCGCACATCACCCCAGGCTGTCCTGAGCTCTCTGCTTCGCAGCCAGACATAGATAACAACCACAAAAATCAGCGCAAAGATGGTAGCCGGAGCATTGATCAGAAACATCACTCCCATACAGCCGATGGCTCCCAGCATGGAGAAACTCCAGTGGACATTGAACTTCGGGCGGAAAGAGGGACTTTTCAGCAGCCGCTCAATGCCCGCTGTCAAATTTAGAACACCGTAAGTGGTCAGAAAGAACATGGTCAGGATCGGAGCAATGAGATTCAGACTGCCGTAATAAACAGCTGTCAATGCCACGATCATGGTTACCAGTGTACCAATCCGTGGAATATCATCTTTTCCTTCGCCGCGCCCCAGCCAGCGCAACCATCTCGGTAGCACACCATCCCGTGCAAGTGCCTGCAAGACCCGTGGAGCCCCCAGTATGCTGCCCACCGCACTGGACAAAGTTGCGCCCCAGACACCGATCAGAATGGCGTCGCCCCACCACGCCATATCCCGCATGATCAGCGGGTTGTCAATGAGTGACGCTGCATCGGCACGTCCGGCAAGCAAGACCGGAAGGGTCATATAGATCAGATATCCCACACCAATGGCAGCAAAGGTGCCCAATGGTATCGATTTCGTGGGATTTTTCAGATCGCCCGACATGTTCACACCCGCCATGATCCCGGTCACCGCCGGAAAAAATACTGCAAATACAATCCAGAATCCCTCAGATTGGCGCTCGGCCGTTTCAATTACTTCCGGGTCAGAAGGCGGGACCGGTCCGCCTAAGACGAACGAGAGCAAAGAAATCGCAATACCAAACATGATGAAATACTGAGCCCGGATTGCCACCCTGGCGGAAATGAGTGCGAGTACGGCCACTGCAGCAGTAGTAGTCAGTCCCACAATCCTGAAATTGAGCTGTGGGAAGACATTCACCAGACTTTCCGCAAAACCCACGGTATACAGGGCAACCGACAATGCCTGTGCAAGATAGAGAGGAATACCGATGGCCCCACCGGACTCAATCCCCAGCGACCTGCTGATCATGTAATAAGCCCCGCCGGTACGCACACGCTGGTCGGTGGCTATGGCCGCTATCGACATGGCAGTCAGGAAGGTGATGCTTGTGGAGAGTGTCACAATAACCAGCGTACCCGTCAGTCCGACGTTGCCAACGACCCACCCAAACCGCAGATACATGATTACACCAAGGATCGTTAATATGGATGGAGTGAATACTCCGCCAAACGTTCCCAGGCCTTCCTGTGCAGATGGAATGACCTCGTCGCTTTCCGACCTTCTGTTGTTGAATGGATTGATCACTAGTAACTCATTAGCCTGATTCGGATGCAGATAGCGTTGTCAGCATGCAGCTAAAGCATGCACCATGTACACACATGTTCACAAAGCGAATACAAAGCCACCAATTAAGCGATTTACGTTTTTCAAGTCAAACCTGATGTTCCATGCTTTTTTCACTCTTCCCGATCCATTTCGCAAACTGAGCAGACAGTTCAGCCTCGAAAACTCATGCAATGTTACAAAAAAAATAAATAACTGTTCGGACTGACTATTATATTAAACTATACCATCTGATTTATTTCACAAGCAAATCCATTTATTGCGCTTATTACGTGACAGGGATTTTTAAGAAGGGTAAAATTATTATCGAGGCACTATAACCATCATTAACCGGAGAGTTATGAGGAAAAAGCACACCTTCAAGCCAGAAAGCCTGATGATGTCCTACGGCTACAAACCGGCTTTGTCGGAGGGCGCTATCAAGTCGCCGATTTTTCTGACATCGACCTTTGTTTTCAAGACCGCCGAGGAGGGTAAAGCCTTTTTCGAAGTGGCATACGGGTTGCGTGAAAAATATCCGCATGAGGAGCCGGGACTCATCTACAGCCGCATCAACAACCCTGATCTTGAGATCCTGGAAAACCGGCTCTCACTCTGGGATAAAGCCGGGGATTGCGCTGTGTTCGATAGCGGCATGGCGGCCATCGTGACCGTATTTCTTGAATTCCTGAAGCCGGGAGATCTGCTGTTGCACAGCGTACCGTTATACGGCGGTACTGATCATTTCATCCACCATTTTCTGGCGAAAATCGGGGTTCATACCCTTGGATTCAAACCGTACCAGAGAAGAAATGAAATCGAGGCACTCCTGGAACAGAGCGGCCGGGCCGACCGGTTGGCCATGATCTTTATCGAGACGCCGGCCAATCCCACCAACGCACTGATCGACATCGAATGCTGCAAAAAGATCGCCGACCGTTACAGCACCGAAGAGAGGCCAGTGCGTCTGGCCGTAGACAACACCTTCATGGGACCGATCTGGCAGAAGCCACTGAAGCATGGTGCGGATTTCTCAATCTATTCGGCAACCAAATACATTGGCGGGCACAGTGACCTGATCGCGGGCGCTTGCTGCGGCAGCAACGAGGTCATCACGCGGGTGAAGTTCCTGCGCACGCTTCTGGGCAACATGGCCTCACCGCATACCGGATGGCTGCTGATGAGAAGTCTCGAAACACTCAAGGTCCGCATGGAAAGACAGGCAAAAAATGCGCGGCGCCTGGCCGAATACCTCAACGAACATCCCAAAGTCGAAAAAGTGTACTACCTCGGTCTGATCAAGCCGGGGACCATGGCACACGAGATCTACGAACGGCAGTACACATCCCCCGGAGCGATGATCTCATTCGATATCCGAGGCGGTGAAGCGGAGGCCTTCCGGTTCATCAATGCCCTGCAGCTGATTAAACTGGCCGTGAGCCTGGGTGGAACCGAGTCACTGGTTGAACACCCCGCCACCATGACCCATGCGGGAGTGGACAAGGTTCACCGTGAAGAGGTATCGATAACCGAAAAACTGATCCGTATTTCGGTCGGTGTGGAGCATTATAAAGACCTGATCTGGGATATCAAACAGGCGTTTGAGCAGGTTCAGGGCCGAGAAATTCAAGAGAGCTATTGAAATACACGATAAGCAGGTGCTATAATCGAGCCGGGAACAGAATACGATGAGACCTGACCTGTGCCCGGTCTCAGGAAAAAAAACTCACCGAGGCCACTTCCTGCATGCAATTCGTAATTCCATATACATAGAATGGGTTTTAAGCAACCCATGCTTCCTGGAGATCCGCTTGAAAAAAAACGAACATACTTGTACCTCTTTTTGCAAATCATCCTGATCGCATTCCCAGTAGCTGCCATCACCATGGGGTTGCCGGGAATCATCAAAGCTCAAACGTTGCCTGATTGCAGTGCTGTTACTTATGACACTGACGACCAGGGCCGATTCCTCATCAGCAGTCTCGAACAACTTCAGTGCATGAAGGAAAATCTTGAGGGTAACTACCTCCTCATCAATGATGTCGATGCGAGTGATACCGAAAATTGGGATGAGGGCAAGGGCTTTTTGCCCGTCGGTGACAATCTGGACCGGTTTGAGGGCAGCTTCGATGGGAACAATTATGTAATCACCAACCTGGCTATAAACCGTCCGGGCGAACGCTACATCGGACTTTTTGGCTACATTCGCGAAGCTGTAGTCAGAAATGAATGTCCTCCTATGCCATTGGTCCGGTGGAAGGTCGGAACCGTGTCGGCGGACTCATCGGTCAGACACAGGGTGATGTCGTCAACTCCTATGCAACGGGGCCTGTGAGCGGAAACGATGACATCGGAGGCCTGGTCGGCAGAGTTGGAAATAATGGCCACGTCACCAATTCGTACGCAACCGGTGAGATTTTGGGAACCCAGAATCTGAGCGGATTGTATATCTACCGGCTCGAAGCAGGTGATTTTATCAAGTCGAAAAAAATGATACTGGTCAAATAATGGAATTCTCCGACAGGACCTGATTAACAAACCCTTTACCCTTTGATTACATCCATGGGGTTCAGGCGCAATGCCTTGATGGCGGGATAGACAGCGGCAAGGATGGCCGTGAATGCTACCAGCAGCATGGTTGTGACGTAATCTCCGGTGTTGGCAATGGGATAGACCACCGCGTCATAGCCGAACTCCGCCATGGATTCGCCGCCGACGCTGGTCATGTCCAGGCCCTTCCTGGACAGGTAGTTCACACTGATGTGTGCTACGGCAAGTCCTACAACGGCACCCGTGAGCGTCAGGATCACCGATTCCAGCATGATCATAAGGAAAATCCGGATTTTGCTCATTCCCACGGCCATGAGCATGCCCAGCTCGCGCTTCCGTTCGAATATGGCCATCAGCATGGTATTGAGGATACCAAAGGCCAGCGCCAGCATGATCACTACCATGATGTAGAAGGTCATGGCCCCGCCCATGTCGGTGATGTACCTGAGTTCAGGCGACAGCTCGTACCATGTTTCGGCGGCAATGTCGTCAAATTCCCGGTTAAGGTCCGCTGCCAGGGCATTACTCATCGATTCATCGTGCAGTATGATGGCGATTTCATGCCAGATAGTCTGATCCGTCAGCAGTGCGTTCAGATCTTCGGCCCGCACGAAGACGTGGCGTTCATCATACGGGTTGGATGCAGTCCGGAACAGGCCGGTGATGTTGAAGGAGCCAGACGTGATATGGTTGTCGAGATCCTGAAAAGACAGCACTACCCTGTTCCCGACACCGACATTCAGTCTC
>SLLP01000273.1 GCA_007133995.1 Balneolales bacterium | reverse complement strand
ATGCGGAGCTTTGTGAGCGGAGAGAGAGGGATTCGAACCCCCGGAGCCTTGCGGCTCAACGGTTTTCAAGACCGCCGCATTCGACCACTCTGCCATCTCTCCAGTGCGCCGAAGATACGAAATTATTTCGATAACGCTTCAGCACCTGAAACTATTTCAGAAATTTCTTTTGTGATGGCGGCCTGGCGAGCCTGGTTGTATTTAAGTTCAAGGTCACTGATAATCTCACCGGCATTTTCAGTTGCACTGTCCATGGCTGTCATCCGTGCTCCCTGCTCTGATGCGAAAGATTCCAGGGAAGCCTGCCAGATCTGAATATTGACAAAAAGTGGAAGAACCGCATCAAGTATGGTATCTGCGTCCGGCTCATATAGGTAGTCGATGTCAGAAAGGTCCTTCTTTTTTTCCCTTTCTTTGCCAATGTCAGGTTTACGGGCTTTTTCTATGTCATTCTTGCTGGTTACAGGCAGAGTTTTATCATCCCTTTCATACTCGACAGGCAGCAGCTTTTCAAAGCGTCGACGCTGTGCAATTACAGATTTGAATTCGTTAAACGCAAGATGCACTTCATCGTAGGTGCCATTTTTGAATTCATCGACAATTTTGTTCATCACCTGAATGACGTGTTCGTATTCGAGGTCTTCAAAAAAACCGGTCTTATGATCGATAACGGGATATTTACGAACTCGAAAATAATCATAAGCCTTTTTCCCGAAACAAATCATGGATAGGGTATTCTCCTTCAGATGATCGGAAAAGTGATCATGAAGTCTGTATTCCACGATCCTAAACAGATTGTTATTGAATCCGCCACAAAGTCCGCGGTCGGAACCCATGACAAGCAACAGTATCTTCCGGGGATTGTCTTTTCTTTGAAAAAGCGGGTGAACGGTTTCACTCTTTTCAACAAGACGGCCAACAATGTCACGCAGCCGGCAGCTATAGGGTCTGGCATCCGTCATGCGTTCCTGAGCCTTGCGCAGACGCGCTGCAGCGACCATTTTCATAGCCCTTGTGATCTGTTGGGTACTTTTTACAGATGCTATTCGATCGCGTATGTCCCTTAAGTTAGCCATATCAGGATACTTCCTGTCCGCTTAGTATCTGTTTTTGGATGTTAATAGCCTCTTCTTCCAATTTCGCAGCCAATTCATCACTGAGAACTCCGGATTTGCCGAGTATATCCAATTCGTCGGAAAATTTAAGGCTTACCGCTTCAAGGTACTGATTTTCAAACTCCCTGATGGTAGCAATTGGAAGCTTGTCAAGTACACCTTTGTTGTTAGCTAGCAGGAGTGCTATCTGATGTTCGACCGACAATGGTTCGTACTGTCCTTGCTTGAGTACTTCTACCGTCCGAGCTCCCCTGCTGAGTTGACGTTGCGTGGCTATATCAAGTTCGGATCCAAACTTGGCAAATGCTTCGAGTTCACGGTACTGAGCAAGATCCAGCTTGAGAGTACCCGCCAGTTTTTTCATCGATTTGACCTGAGCGGCACCGCCCACACGGGATACGGAAATACCGACGTCAATAGCCGGACGTATACCTGAGTTGAACAGGTTGGTCTGCAGGAATATCTGTCCGTCAGTGATAGAGATCACGTTTGTTGGGATATAGGCGGAAACGTCACCAGCCTGGGTCTCAATAATGGGAAGAGCGGTAAGTGAGCCCCCTCCTTTCAGTTTATCACGCAGTGGTTCTGGAACATCGTTCATGTTTTTTGCTACCTGATCATTGGAGTTGATCTTGGCGGCACGTTCCAACAGACGACTGTGAAGATAGAAAACATCGCCGGGGTAGGCTTCGCGTCCGGGGGGTCGTCGCAGCAGCAGTGAGAGTTCCCGGTAGGCGACAGCCTGTTTGGACAAGTCATCAAAAATAACCAGCACATGACGTCCGGTATCACGAAAATACTCCCCGATAGCAGCGCCTGCAAACGGTGCTACATACTGCAGCGGTGCAGCTACTGATGCAGGAGCTGAGACAATCACCGTATAATCGGACGCACCATTCTCGCGAAGCGCCTGGTTGACCAGAGCTACAGTTGATCCTTTTTGTCCGATCGCAACATAGACACAGTAAACCGGCTTGTCGGTTTCCTGTGTACTTTTCTGATTTATAACGGTATCGATAGCGATAGCGGTTTTTCCGGTTTGCCGGTCACCGATAATGAGCTCGCGCTGGCCGCGGCCGATGGGGATCAGCGTATCGATAAATTTGATACCGGTCTGTACCGGTTCAGATACCGGTTCACGGAAAATTACGCCCGGCGCCTTACGTTCAAGGGGCAGGTTGATGGTTTCGCCCGATATCGGCCCTTTTCCATCGATTGGTCGTCCCAGGGGGTCGATAACACGTCCGAGCAAACCTTCGCCGACAGGCAGGGACGCAATTTCTTTGGTACGCTGAACTTTGTCGCCCTCTTTTACAGATTTGGAACCACCGAAGAGAACGATACCGACATTGTCCTCTTCAAGGTTTTGAACCATTCCACGGACGGGTTTTCCTTCTTCATCCTTTGAATCCGGAAGCTCCACCAGCTCACCGGCCTGTACTTTTGACAGTCCGTAAACTCTGGCAATTCCGTCTCCCACTTCGAGGACGGTCCCGACATCATAAACATCAGTGCTGCCATCGAATTCGGCAAGCTGTTTACGAAGAATGGCGGAGACTTCTTCTGGTTTAACGTGACTCATAGTGCTGGTCTATCAATACTTTTAGGAAACTTACATTCCGGCTTGCAGGAATGAGGCTTCAAGTTGTTGTAATTTATGTTTGATTGTACCGTCAATAACGGTATCGTTTATTCTGATCGCCATTCCTCCTTTCAATGACGAATCTTCGATAAATGTGAGCTCAATCTTGCTGCCTGTTTTTTTCTCGAGTTGTTTTTTGAGCACATCACTTTGTTTTGAGTCCGGCAGGTGTGTAACCAGTACCTCAATATCCACCAGTCCTTTCTCCTTTTTATAAAGCAGGCCGATTGCTTCTGCTATACCGGGAAGTTCACCTTCCCTTCTTTTTTCAAGAATAAGCGTAAGAAACTGCCGGCTGAGGTCAGATAGCTCTTTGTCGAACAGTTCGCCCAGGACTTTTTTTTTGATATCCCGGGAAATGATCTGGCTCTTCAGGAATAGCTGAAGCTCCAGGGAACCTGAAACAGTTTTTCTGATTCGCTGCATGTCGTTTGCCACGGCATTGAGGTTTCCGGACCCTTTGGCTTCCTGAAAAAGAGCTAAAGCATAGCGGTGAGCGACTTTTTTTATAATCATGAATCAGCGGTTGCCTGGTTTAGTTCTTTAATGTAGCGATCCACAATTTTTTTATTACGCTTTTCATCGATTTCTTCATCCAGTATGCGGGATGCGGCCTCGATGGCCATTTTCGACACCTCTGCCCTTAGCTCCAACAGAGCCTTCTTCTTTTCCTGTTCAATAGTGCTTCGGGCCTGGTCCAGAAGCTTTTCTGCTTCGACCTTGGCTTTTTCAGCGCGATCAGCGCGGAGAGCCTCCGCTTCTTCAATGGCTTCTTTTCGCATCTTCTGGGATATGGATTCTGCTTTCTTAAGCGCCTTCTCATTTTCCTTTGAAATGCGCATCGCATCCTCTTTGGCTTTTTCAGCCGCTTCGAGGGATTCTTTGATGGCTTTTTCCCGTTCACCAAGTGCATTAAGGATCGGTTTCCATGCAAACTTGGTCAGCAGGAAAAGAAAGAGCAGAAACGTGATGAGAACCCAGAAAAAGAGTCCGAAGTCCACATCAAGCAGGCCTTGTGCAAATACAGGATTCATAAATGTGATATCAAGCGTTTAAAAGCGGTGATAAGCGGATCCTTGCTTAGCTGAGTGCAAGAATGATACAGACAACCTGTCCGAACAGTGCCACACCTTCAATAAATGCAGCAGAGATCAGCATGGATGTGCGTATGTCGCCGGAAGCTTCCGGTTGACGTGCTGAGCCCTCCATGGCGCTTTTACCAATCATACCGATACCTACAGCGGCACCTATCGTTGTGATTCCAGCTCCGAAACCTGCGGCTAAATATGCTAATTCCATTATGTTACCTCAGTTAAGTTAATGTGTTTATGATTTATTTGGGAAAAACTTCAGTGTGCATGCTCTTCGCTATGATCAGCAACAGCCAGACCAATGAAAAGAGCGGATAAAATAGTGAATACGTATGCCTGAATAAAACCTACCAGTGCTTTAATCAGGTAAACAAATAATGTCAGAAAAACCCAGACCCATGACGTTCCATAGGCCACACCGGGACCAAAAAGATCGGAAAAAATAAAGATTGTTCCCAGTATTGCCATTATCAAAATTTTCCCTGAAGCCATGTTTGCAAAAAGTCGAATACAAAGGGCAAATGGTTTGGTGAAGAGCCCGATCAACTCCACCGGCATCAGGATGAACTTGATGGGAATGGGTACACCTGGGAACCAGAACACGTGTTTCCAGTGATCTTTTGTAGCAAAAATCTGGGTGGTGGCAAAAGTAAAAAGCGCCAAAACGGCGGTAATGGTGATATCTGCTGTTGACGAGACACCCCAGGGCATCAGGCCGAAAAAATTCATGAAAAGTATGAAAAAGAACACTGTAAGCAAATACGGCGTAAAGGTCATATACTTATGCGACCCAATGTTCTGAAGGGCTATTTCATCCCGGATGAAAACAACAAGCGTTTCAAATATATTCTGGAAGGCACCCTTGGGTTCGCTGTTGCGGCCGATTCCCTTGCGGTATTTTAAAGAGAGCGGGATAAATATAAGGAAGGTCAAAAATGCTGCGATCCAGAAAAATACCAGGTGTGATGTAATGGAAAAGTCAAATTGTGGAGATGTTCCATCAGTGCGCACTATTTGGTAGGTTGCAGGTTTGATTAAGCCGTTCTGGACTACCGGTTCAGCATCGATATATCCCGCATCGGTAAACAGCTTGCTTTTGTTGAGTAACGAAGTAGTACTGCGGTAGGCATGAATACGGCCGTTGTCATATATGAGCCTTGGCAACTCAACGGTTGCCAGTGGCTTGAAGTCAAGGTAATGGTGATCAACTACTTTGCCGATGAGATCAATCCGGTTTTCATCACCGGACTCTGCGTTGGAAACAACAGCCACACCTGTCACAAGTACAAGGTTCAGTAGGAGAAAGCGCAGAAGTTGTTTCATCATGACACCGACGGCTGACCTCTTTGTTTACGTGTTAGAATGTAGGTTTCAACGGCAGATTTGCAAATATAGGAAAATAATAGTGCAACTGTAAAACCTATTTGATGTAAATCTGTAAAAAGAAAAACGACCGCGACCGAAGCCCCAATGACGAGCATGCGAAGCATCATTGCAATGAGCATGGCAGTCATATATTTATTTATGGATCCGGCACCCATACGGGTGAACGGGTAAAAGCTGGCAATGGCAAGCACACTGGTAATTGCAAAAGCGATTAGTACAGGCAGGAAGACCTCCATTCCGGCATTTAGATATACAGGCAGGCCGATCAGAATAAGACTAATCAGATCAATCAGCAGAATATATCCGCTAAACTTTATCATCCCCGGCTTGTTTTTTTCTGTCTTTGTATTCACTTTTACCTGTCTTTGCCGCAAGTTTGATCACAATAGAGATCATGCTGCCGAATCCCAGAAGTGCTCCAATGATAACGCCCCACGGACTCAGATTCCACTTTTTGTCCACATAGATACCTATCACCACGGGCACAATCATCGATGCAGCTATGTGGGTGCCGAGCGCAATATATTCCCCGTATGTGGCAAGGTTTCGAAGGGGCATGTCCGTGCTGTGGTGAACCTCGGGAATTCAGGTGAAGAGTCACAGGGGTTATTGTCAGAAATTCCTGTTATGCCCCGGGGGTTTTTTCAGTCTGTTTTTTCCAGGATGCTTTTTGATTCTGATCTTTACCCTTGCTCCCCGGGTCGTCGGTTATCTGGTCACCCATTTTGCATGAACCATCTATACGCGCTCCCTCTTCCACCATAAGGACCTTGGTCTGAATGTCACCAATAATTTTCGCCGATGACCTGAGAATGAGGCGGTTGGACACTTTCATTTCGCCTTCAATAGTTCCCGCGATATCGGCTTCTTTGGTGATCAGGTCACCCTTGACTATTCCGGATTCAGAGACGATGCATTTGCTCTCAGCATTCACTTCACCTTCAACTGTACCTGAAATACGCAGATCACTTTTGCTCTTCAGGGTGCCGGTGAGGACCGAGCCTGCACTAATGATATTTATATTGGGTTGTCCGGGTATGTCGTTTTTCATAGCTGATTTATGCGGTTTTGAATTTTTTCCAAACATTTTTGGATGGTTTATTTAAGTTTAAGAGTTTGCCCTGGTAAAGGGTTTATGTAGGTAGATGGCCCTAATTCAAGTTGATGTAGTGCTGTGGGTCAAGGGAAACGCCATTCTTCCAAAGCTCGAAGTGAATATGAGGACCCGATGCCAGCAATCCGGTCTCACCCACTTTGCCAATCACATCGCCCTTGCGGACAATATCACCTGTTCTGTAGATGATTTCGGAAAAATGCTTGTACACCGTGGCATAGCCGTTAGCGTGCAGAATATGAAGTGTATGGCCGTTATTAATCGTCCAATCTGAACTAATGATCACTCCGTCGGCCACGACTCGGACATCTGTGCCTTTTCGAGCAGCGATGTCGATTCCGTAGTGACCCGACTCTGGTTGATATCTGCCAGTGAGTGTTCCTGTTACAGGTGGTTCTGCGGGAAAACTGATGTTTCCGGAAAATACGTCAGAGTGAATAATCTGATCCCCCTGTAGTGATTGAGTGCCGGGATAGTGGGATGTACGGTAGGATCTTACCGGCGGAGTTTCGGTGTTCTCAGTTAAGCCCGAACCCCATCCGTAATTGGAACGGGTTACAAATACAGTATCGGCATTGTTACGAATAACATTTTGAATTTCGTAGAGCTGCTGATCGCGGGCTTCCAAAGAATCCTGAAGTGCAAGCACACGGTCATGTATCTGGACAATCGATGCCCGGACAGCCCGGTTCTCCTTGTTGAACAGATAGCTTCCCAGCGGAGTCACATAGAAAAGTATCATTATTAAAAGTACGATAGCAATATTTATTCCACCGAGTATAGTGAAAAGCTTTGCCGGCTTGAGGCTATAACTTTCCTGCTGATGCGGATTCTCATCATCAAAGAGAAGAATGGTGACCTCCTCTTTTCTTCGTTCAATCAGTTTTTTTAGCAGCGATTTCACGTTTCAAGCCGTTGGAAGATGATGCTGTTTATAATACTACTGAAATCCCGAACGTGCAATAATATTATGAGTTATCAGTGAGTGCAAGGGTAACAAAAAACTAGCGTCCGGAGTAGTTGGGTGCTTCCTGCGTAATTTGCACTGAGTGAGGATGGCTTTCGTAGATACCTGCGGAAGATATGTGCACGAATTTCGCATTCTGAAGCTGCTTTAAGCTGGCCGAACCACAGTAACCCATTGCAGCTCTAAGTCCACCGGTCATCTGGAACACCACTTCTGAGAGATGTCCTTTATAGGGAACCCGGCCTTCGATGCCTTCGGGCACCAGTTTATTTATGTCATCTTCGACATCCTGGAAGTACCGGTCTTTGCTGCCCTGGTTCATGGCACTCAGACTGCCCATACCGCGATAGGTTTTGTATTTTCTGGACTCATAGATGATGGTCTCACCCGGACTTTCATCCACTCCTGCAAAAAGTGAACCGATCATAACAGCGGTAGCACCACCTGCAATGGCTTTGGGAATATCTCCGGTCTGCTTGATGCCTCCATCGGCAATCAGTCCGATACCGGCCTTTGCCGAGTATTCAGCGATCTCCATTACGGCAGAAAGCTGGGGAACCCCGACTCCGGTCACAATGCGTGTGGTACAGATAGAGCCGGGCCCGACCCCTACCTTTACAACATTGGCACCAGCCTTGTGCAACGCCTCTGCGGCCTCAGCAGTAGCAATATTACCTGCAATGATGTTAAGTTCCGGCCACTGTCTTCTAATCCTGCCGACGGTTTCAATTACACCTTGTGAGTGTCCGTGCGCGGTATCCACCGTTATCACATCCACCCCTGCTTCCACCAGCGCCGAGGTGCGTTCTATCGTTTCTGGTGATATGCCGACAGCTGCACCAACACGGAGTCGACCCATATTGTCTTTACAGGCATTGGGGAAATTCTTCTTCTTTTCAATATCCTTGAATGTGATAAGTCCTACAAGTACTCCGTCGTTATTTACAATAGGCAGTTTCTCAATTTTGTATTTTTGAAGCAGCTTTTCGGCCGTTTCCAGAGTAGTACCCTCATGGGCGGTCACCAGATTTTCCCTTGTCATGATGTCTCCCAGTCTGGTGGCCGGATCTGACTCGAAACGCAGGTCGCGGTTGGTCACAATACCCTCCAGCACATGATTGTCATCCACAATGGGAATTCCGCCGATCTGTAATCGGTTCATGAGACTGCGTGCTTCGGCAACTCTGGCCTCCTTTTTCAGGGTAACCGGATCCACGATCATACCACTTTCGCTGCGCTTGACCAGGCGCACCTGTTCGGCCTGCTCCTCAATGCTCATATTTTTGTGCAGCATGGCAATGCCACCCTCGCGGGCAAGTGCGATGCCAAGCCGGTACTCGGAGACTGTGTCCATTGCAGCACTGAGAATGGGGATGTTGAGGGTGAGGCCAGGCGCAAGCTCAATGGTCGTATCCACATCGCGGGGTAAGACTTTTGAGTAACCGGGAATTAGCAGAACATCATCATAGGTCAGACCTTGACGATCTATTCGGGGATTGTTTTTTTTGGGGGTCATGAAAGAGCAAATATTTGCTTGGCGTTTGTGTAAATTATAAAAATATACTCAGTGATTGAATCACCATTTTTAAATAT
>SLLP01000145.1 GCA_007133995.1 Balneolales bacterium | reverse complement strand
GGTTCAAAATAGGGTGAGTCCGTTGGCAGGGTCAATTCCAGGCCGTTTTCCGGAGTAAATTTACCGGGATTGGCATGCACTTCCAGCTCAACTCCCGCCTTGTCCAGCAACCGCTCGATGTACCACTCACTTCCGGCGGAAGCAACGATGATCTTCCATCCGGCAGCTTCCAGCCTGGCCACGGAATCACGGAGTGTCAGGTCAAGCTCCATACGGGCCAGCGCGTTTTCCATGCCCTGGTGATCAGTCTGGATTGCACCGAAAATGGATGCCATAGCTTCAAAATGAGATATTTTTCCATCCAGATATTCCTGCCAGTAATCATGGTCAGTAGCCGTTGGCAGGTGCTGGCGGGCAATATCAAAAAAGTCGTATCTGGTCATGGTTCCGTCAAAATCCGAAACCATTATTTTTTTGTGATTTTCAGGAGTCTTGTGGGTCATTTTTTATTTGATTTATCCTGAAAATGGCACCTTTGCCAATCACAAACAAGTACTTTTCACTATCTATACCAGCCCTTGTTGAAACAGTTTAAAAGCAACCTGAACTGATGAAGAGATTCTATCCACCGGCATCCCATCCCTCAGACGAAGTGCATACTATTGAGGGGTGCATACTCGGTCTGCAATCAATCGGGTTTGTGGAATAATCCCGAATTGCGAGACCCGAGCGTTTCAGCCCCTGAAGTGCCATCCGGTTCGACCGTATTGGACAATTTTAAAATTCGGCCTTGCCAGAATTCCTGCAACTATGGCATACAATTGCTTTCATTCTGAAGTCTGAAGACTCAAAATCTTCAATAATGTCTGATTCAAAATACAATTACTCCAAAGGCAGGATGATTTTAATAATTGAACGTAAAAAAAGCCCATCAGAAATATTATCAGACAACACATTGGTGGGCTAAAAGTGGGCCCGGAGGGACTTGAACCCCCGACCAATCGATTATGAGTCGACTGCTCTGACCAACTGAGCTACGGGCCCGTATATCGCCATGTCCGCCGCCCACCCACATTTTATGGCGAACGAAACGGTCAATCTGGCAAATGTATATTAGCTTTATAATATAGCTGTTTTTTTTTGCCGGTTCAATTCCCATAGAAAAATTCACCTGTTTACCTGGAATGTCCGCATACGGTTTTCCGTTTCTTATTAACAACCATGCCGTCAGCACAGATCAACCCGATGGATCTCCCGCCAGTGCAACGCAAGAACGCATATCCACCCATTATCATATACTACATCATACACCAAATCATATACTTACCATGATCAGACCATTTATCTTCTTATTCCTCTTTGCCGCATCTTCGTTGCCCCCGGCAGCCAGCGCATCCACCCAGGAGAATCCGCCTGATGAAAGCGCAAGGTCCGTTTTCGAAGAACTGGACCGGCGCCGCAGCAATGCCGAGTACGAAATGGCCGACATGACCATGACCATCCACAATGCACGCGGACGCACCCGCACTCGCGAGCTTAGCACATGGAACATTAACCGTGACGATGTCACCAAACAGCTCGTATTTTTTGAATCACCCGCCGATGTGCGGGGGACGGGGCTGCTTACCGTTACCGACAATGGCAGGGAAAGCCAGCGAATTTATCTGCCAGCCGTTGGCCGCGTGCAAACCATAGGAGCATCCCAACGCAGCGACCGTTTCATGGGCAGTGATTTCACGTACGAAGACCTGGGACAACTGGACCCGGATCAATTTGATTTCACCGAAATAGACCGGAACAGTGAGCGTATTTTGCTGGAAGCCGTTCCGAGGCGCGAAAGCCAGTATGAACGTATCCATTTTTTCATCGATCCGGATCAATACCTGCTCATTAAAGCAGAATACTTCGACTCGGATGGCGAAATTTTCAAACGCCTTGAGCTGCACGATTACATCAATGTCACCGATGAACTCTGGCGACCCGGACTCATGGTGATGTTCGACCTTGAAGATGGAAGAAAAACCGAACTCCGCTGGACGGACCGGACTTTTGATGAACCCATCCCCGACGAATATTTCACTGACCGGCAACTTCGGCGTGGCATGCCCCGGTGACCCTCAGAAAAAACCCGAAACCCGTGTCCTTACAAAGTGAGATTATTTAGCTGAAATGGGGGTCGTTGACAGCCAGATCATATCTCCGACTCGCCGGACTGTGTGCAGCCATTATCCAGAAATAGGAGCTTTTTACACCCGGCATGCCACAGGTGGGATGATAACCTTCCGGTATCACGACGCAGTCACCGGTTGATACGGGATGAATTTGTTCGAATTCACCCGCCACTCTGCTTGAATAATGAAAGGCCGCTTTGGGTTTGGGAATATCATAAAAACAGTATACCTCTTCCAGATCCCTGGTATGCTGGTGTGGCGGCCAGCTTGTCCATTTCCCTTCCTCACCAACAGTAATGCCGCAAATAAGCCTGGATCCCTCATCCTGTTGTGCGAGCGTCATAAACACCTCTCTTTTGTAAGGAGGTTCGCCATGAATTTGATGGATGTCTCCGAGCGGAAGGGAAAGATCGTATTTTCTGACAAAAAAGCTTCCCTTACCCTCATTGAGACTGCCTCCAATAAAAAGAAAAGCATCATCAAGAGCCTCAATCCACACTTTTTGGTTTCCCGGAAGAAATAAAGAGTCCAGCTTATCCAGTTGATACGCTTTGTCCTCATGAATGAGCTTAACACTTCCTTCAATCACTGCACCGCTGAGTTCCAAATCCGGTTTGTGCAGTTCATGACGGGTACCTTTGGGGAGATTAAGCCGGAATACCCAGGTCAGTTTGCAAGGCGAGTTGTCCGGCGTGATCACTTCGTGCATGCCGGCGGTTTCGGGACTTCCATATTTCCATTGTGATGGATCGGTGTTGTCAATCATATTTGTATTCCTGTATCTTTGTAATTCAATTTGAAGCCTGGATTATTTGAAATTAATACCCTTATATCTGAGAAAAATCCAGTTGCATCGTGAGCTAAACCGTTGCCAGCAGGCCTCCGTCGACATAAATCATTTGACCGTTGACATAGCTGCTTGCATCAGAGGAGAGAAACAGCAGCGCGCCTAGCAGCTCCTCGGTATTTCCCCATCTGTTGCTGGGAGTCCGGTTGCACAACCATGAATCAAATTCGGCATTTTCGTATAGCGGTTTGGTAAGATCGGTTTTGAAATAGCCCGGTCCAATGCCGTTAGCCTGGATGTTGAATTTGGCCCAGTCTGCCGCCATACCGCGGGTAAGCATTTTCACTCCCCCTTTTGATGCCGCATAGGGTGCAATCGTCGGTCTGCCCAACTCACTCTGCATCGAACCGATGTTGATGATTTTTCCTTTTTTCTTGTCGATCATTCCGTTTACAAAGGCCTTGGTGACTTTATAAGTTCCGGTTAGATTTATTCCGATTACCTTATCCCAGTCCTCGTCATCAAATTCGTGGAGGGGATTGCGCAGGTTAATACCTGCATTGTTCACCAGAATATCCAGGGGACCAAAATCTGAGGTGATGGTCTGTGCAGCTGTTGCTATTTCCTCCGTTTTTGTGACATCAAAAGCAAAACCGGCGACGGATAATCCCTCACTGGAAAGCTCTTGCAGTACCTCTTCAAGTTTTTGTTTGTTTCTTCCGTTTAAAATGACTTTAGCACCGTTTTGTGCCAGGCATTTGGCAAATATAAAACCCAGACCGCCGGTCGAACCGGTAATCAGGGCAACTTTATCCTCTACATTGAATAAATCCGTCATAAAGCAACATAATGGGTTTGTTTTCCTTGTTAGTTCACTAAAAAAATCTGCATTTGATTAATACTCACAAGCGTCAGAATCATCAGCGACAAAATATGATTTGTGATTGGTTGCATTCGGATCCATGCACCCTTTCAGATTCAGGATTCTGACAGTACGAAAATGTGTCGGGTGGCTTTCAGATTGCAAGGCGATGAAGCCGGATGAAAGTGGTGTTCCATCCTCCAATTGCATGCCGGTATATTCAATGACAGCCTCCCCGTTCAGAATGTGCCGGGCTAATGAATCACCGTGCACGACCAACTCTGCCCTCACCCATTGATCACCATGGTGTGTCGGACCGCCGGAGTCAATACAGTGACTTGTTTGCAAGCTACCATCAAACACTACATGTGTTCCCGGAGTGCAAATGCTGCCATTGGGTCGTTCCTGTTCGCCATCCCCACCCAACAACTGAAACTCTATCGAAACTGGAAAATGCTGGTCTCTTTCCATGCTGGCTGCGGACTGTGAGTGAAACATTATGCCGTTGTTACGATAGGCCCATCCGGGGCCATTCGGCACCTGCTCCCCCACAAAACGGTACTCCACCTCAAGTCTGTAGTGGGAGAAAGATTCCTCATAAAAAATGTGACCAAACCGATCATCAAATTCATAATATCGGCTGTAATCAACTTTCAGGATGCCATTTTCTACCCTGAATGTCTCAAGAACATTCTCGTTCAACTCATACCCGGAAATTTTTATATCCCAGCCATCCAGGCTGACTCCATTGAAAAGGTCTGACCACTCCTCCTGGTGGATATCGCGTTTTTGGGAAATTGCATCAGTGATGAAAATCACCAAACAAAAAAGAAGTATCAGGGAACGGGATAAAATGGAATTGAGATCGGTTGGATGTATGTTCGCCATTGCCATTAGTTCTTTAAAGTTATTTCATTATTTGTGGCTGGTAACATAATATATACTTCATTGCAAAGTTCAGAGTTGTAATCTTGATTAGCAAATAATCTTTCTAGCCTTCACATGGGGAATAAATATACGAATAACCCTTTCCATCACTTTTTATAATAATGCGTTTACTTTCAGGGAGTAACATGCTAAACTTATGGAGTAACATGCTAAACTTATAATTACATCTTACTCTTTTGTTCAGAAATTATGCCGTACTGCCAAATCTGTGTCCGGAATACAGGTTACCTTTTTAGTGTCCTTTTTATCTTCTTGGCTTCAATCTCGAATCCGGTCAGTGCCGAAATGACTGGCAATGGTTCAAGGTTCGTTTTTGAATCGCCTCATATGGGCACTCTGTTTCGAATCACCATATACTCGGACGACTTCGAACGTGCCCGCGAAGCTGCTGATTCCTCTTTTCAAAGAGTCGAAGTCCTGAACACCATTTTCAGCGACTACCTGCCTGATAGTGAAGTCCAGTTACTTTCCAATACTTCCGGAAGCGATCAGTATATCCCGGTTAGTAAAGAACTTTATGATATTTTATCCATTGCACAGGAGGTATCACAGCTGACCGGCGGGGCATTTGATGTCACGGCCGGCCCCTTCACTCACACATGGCGTGACGTGATCCGGCAGTCGCGTTCCGATCTTCCCTGTCAAAATGAAATTTCGGTTTTATCAAGCTCTGTCGGCTATGAACTTATCTCTTTTCACGAAACAGATCAAGCCATTCGACTTGAAGCACCCGACATGCAAATTGACCTTGGGGGAATAGGCAAAGGATATGCAGCCACGGAGTTATGGAAAGTCCTGCAACATTTTGGGATGAACCAGGTGCTTATCAATGCCGGTGGCGATATTCTGCCCGGCGATCCCCCACCCGGCAGAGATAACTGGATACTGGTGCTCCCGGAAAACCCTGAAATTGACAATCAGACACCCATATCAATAAAACTGGCCAACAAGGCGATAACTACCTCGGGCGATCTTTATCAGTTTGTTGAAATTGATGGTGTGCGTTATTCACATATCGTGGATCCCGAAACCGGTTTGGGGGTAACAAATCAGAATTCTGCGACTGTCATTGGGAAAGACGCCACGCTCACAGATGCCCTGGCAACAGCCCTAACTGTGCTTCCACACGAGGACGGGATCGCAATAATAAACCAACTCGACGGTTTCGAAGCACGTATTCACATGTTGACAGAAGATGGTTCCCAGTTTATGTATTCTGATGGTTTCAATACATTCTTATTTACCCCTGGCAATTAAATCATAATTCAGTTCTTCTGTGAGACCCGTGAGCCTTGGATAAATAGGTATGTATGGTCAACCAAAAAAAAACAGGGGCAGATCAATCCTCAAGGGTCACCGTTAAATTATAATTTACTTCAACGGCATCAGTGGTCTTCAAAGCTCCTCGCATGAATGTGGGTGGTTCAATATCCAGATCCGTCATATTCATTTCAAAATCACCAAAAATCCGAAACGTTTTCTCGGAAATCTGATGCACAAAAACCTCATGCGTAAGTTCGTATTCAGCTCCTGCTGCACCGAGAACTCCATTGACAATGAAACTTAGCTCATCAGAGCTACTGCCCGCCGACATATCTTCAACATCTGACATTCTGTATTCCAAATTGGGATAGCTTTCACTCTCAAGCGAGTTATTCATGGTCTGGTTCATTATGGGATTGCCGGAATCAAGGGAATGGTTCGGAATGTACAAGAAGACCTCTTCAATCCATGCACCCGGATTGCCGGAGTTTTCTTCGGGATGTGTAAAAGCAGAGCCAAAGCGAATTATGCCACCCATGGTATCCGATACAATATCCCAATCCGTGACATTTGATGTGCCTGTGATCCGGAATTCAACGTTGCTGAATTGCAATGTAGGCGGCGGTTCACTGCTGGTTTGATCCAGATCCAGATTCTGACCGTCTGCATAACACAGTGAAACCGACATCAACAACGAGATCAAATAGTAAGCCACTATCCGAAAATACATGCTATTCATAGGTTTTATTTTTCTATTCAGATGGTTATATACTCTTTGTAAATTACAAATAAATGATTTTCATTCCTGCCGCCAAAAATAAATATCCTCAGGATAATTACATCACGAGTCCAAGCCAAGAACGATCCTGTTCAGTTTTTCGTCGGCTCCCGCACCGGCAAAATCATCAAATGCCTTATCTGTTTTCCGGATGATGTGATCAGCAATGAACAACGCCCCTTCGGCAGCTCCTTGCTCGGGATGTTTCAGGCAACACTCCCACTCCAGAACCGGCCAGCCCTCAAAGTCATATTGCGCCATTTTACTGAAGATGGCGCGAAAGTCTACATCACCATCGCCCAGTGAGCGAAATCGACCGGGGCGATCCACCCATCCCTGATATCCGCCATATACGCCGGATCGTCCCGACGGCTTGAATTCGGCGTCTTTCACATGAAACAGCCGGATGCGTTCGTGGTAGATATCGATGAATTCCAGATAGTCCATCTGCTGCAATACAAAATGACTCGGATCATACAGGATATTCGCTCTGGAATGATTGCCGGTAGCTTCCAGAAAACGCTCATAGGTGACGCCGTCATGAAGATCCTCACCGGGATGCAGCTCATAACAGACATCCACGCCATTCTCATCAAATTCACGGAGTATCGGCAGCCAGCGATCCGCCAGCTCTTTGAATCCCGTCTCGACCAGTCCGGCAGGGCGCTGAGGCCAGGGGTACATCGTATGCCAAAGCAAGGCACCTGAAAATGTGACATGGCCGGTGAGTCCCAGGTTCCGGCTCGCTCTGGCAGCATATTTCATCTGGTCAATGGCCCATTGTGTTCTTGCTTTTGGGTTTTCATGGACCTCCGGGGGAGCAAAGCCGTCAAACAGCTTGTCGTAGGCTGGATGGACAGCCACCAGCTGCCCTTGCAGATGCGTGGAAAGATCCGTTATTTCAAGCCCTGCTTCGCGAACAATGCCATCGACTTCATCGGCGTAGGTTTTGCTTTCGGCGAGTTGTTTCAGATCCACACAACGGGGGTCAAACGTGGGAATTTCCACTCCCTTATAACCCAAATCCGCCACCCATTTGCATATGGACCGAAGACTGTTAAAGGGTTCCTGATCACCCATAAACTGGGCTAAAAAAATTGCTGGTCCTTTCATAACTATCCTGATTTTTTGTTCACGTTTTGGATTTTCAATATCTCATCCTTTTTATACATCACATAGGGCAACAGCCTGGCGAAGCCCATCCATCGGATTCCGTGTTGGAATGAATTCATGACCAACATAACCTTCATAGCCGCTCTCCAGCAATGCTTCCATGATGGCGGGATAGTTCAGCTCTTGCGCCTTGTCCATCTCAACCCGACCCGGAACCCCGGTGTGAGCACATTCCTCGATCCTGCGTTTGGTCGTTTCGATGACCCGTGGCTGTGGCTATTACTTCACCAACACCCGCTCCAAACAGTCCGGTTGACAACACAGCAGTCAGTGCTGCAGTATTGCGAATCATATCACGCCGGCTCTGCAACAAGAGTCCCTGAGCGCCGGAATCTTTGTTTTTTTTCATACCATTCTCATCATTTGATGTTGTAATGTCACAGTAGCACGGCTTGCCCGGGAACCGGGACCGGATAGTATCCATTCTCGTCCGGCAAGACCGGAGGCACGCTATCCCAATCGATGTGATCGGGAACCAGTTTGTCCTGCGAATGCATAGCTGTATCCCAGTCAATCACTTGTCCGGTGTAGGTAGCCATGCGCCCCATCACACCCGCCAGAGTGGATTTGGCGCCATAATCGGTATTGTCTATGACATGTCCCTGTCGAATGGACTCGAAAAGCTCGTCTATCTCCTGCTGATATGGATTGGGATCATCTTCCCCGTCATATTCAAAACGAACATTCTGATTTCGATCACGGATAATGGCATTGTGATTGCCATCGATATTGAGAGATCCCCGGGTACCCTGAAAGTCTTCTGCAATCCGGTTCCAACACCCGGGAATCTGACGACACTGGCTGGCGATGACAGCTCCGCCCGGGTAGGTAAATTCTACAAAATGGTGGTCGAATATTTGTCCGTACTCCTTGCCTGTGCGTACTTCACGGCCTCCCATTCCCTGCGCTTTTTCAGGGTATTGGCCCAGATACCAGTTGGCAACATCAATCTGGTGAACGTGTTGCTCCAGAATGTGGTCCCCGCACAACCAGTTGAAATAGT
>SLLP01000227.1 GCA_007133995.1 Balneolales bacterium | reverse complement strand
CCTCAATGTCCACGACGTACTTGTACGCCTTGACCGACCCGATGCGTTTTTCGCCGGGGCTCACCGGATAGAGCACGCCCCGGAATTCGGTTTTGATAAGATTTTCAAAAATATCGCTGGGCACGGTACCTTTCACATTATTGGATCCCATTACTGCTATAGATTTCGGCTGAAATATGGCTTCCATCGCCTTGACCCGATCCGCGTAATGCTTATGCCTGCTGATTTTTCCCATGCTCAATTTCCTGATTTTTTGTGATCCGGAACACCCCATTATGAGTCCGGAAATTGCATAATGCTTTTGAAGATGCGTCACCGACATCCTGCCTGATGGCGGTTTATGGTGGATACCGATGGAATGCTGACTCTGCCGAATGGCCGGCGTTTCTGCCCGGCCGGATCAACCAGATCTGCGGCAGCTCATTTTAAGGTTTGCATGCTCGCCGATGTTCATTTCAGGTAACCGGAAATAAACTCCACTGCGTGCGATACCGTCTGGACATCAAGGGCTTTATCCTCATCCATTTCGATATCAAATTCCTCCTCGAAAGCAGCTACGAGCTCCATGCTCTGCATGGAATCGGCGCCAAGATCGAATATGAAGTTGGCATCATCGGCGATCTGGTCTTCACTGATCTCGAGCACCCTGCCGATTACTTTTTTAACCCGTTTCTGGACATCATTTTGCATAATCGACCTCCCTGTAATGTAAGTGGATGTGACAAAAATGAGTTGATTCTGCCCCATTCCTGTAATTTTCGGGTAGTTGTGCTTAATTATTCTGAGGCATCATAATAAACCATTTTGCATCAGGTACTTCCGTTTTCGAATGGCCGGTTCAATAATATTTTCGATAGCCTCTTCGCACATTTAGCATACCTTTTTTTTACATTAGTTGCAACGACACCACGCAATGCAACCACGCCTGGAGGCCTGAAATATGAGCAACAGCAAAAAAGATTCAACTATTGTACTTATCGACGGATGCCGCATTCCGTTCCAGAAACCGGGGACCGGGTATCGCAATTTCCGGGCGCACGACCTGGCCCGATTTGTGATCCGCGGGATACTGGACCGCACCGGCATCAAACCCGGCAGCGTGGACGGTGTGATCATGGGCAACGTGATCCAGGATGCAGATACTGCGAACGTCGCCAGGGAGGCGGCACTCGGAGCCGGTTTGCCCGCCTCCGTACCGGCGCACACCGTTTCGATGTCAAGCTTGTCATCGCATCAGGCAATCACCGGAGCGGCAGAGCAGATATTATCCGGTCATGCCGATGTGATGATCGCAGGCGGTGTGGATTCGGTTTCGGCGTACGAAAGTCGTTTGCCACTCAAAAAGCGGACCATGACACCTTTTCTGACCGAGTTCAGCACCGGTGAGACCATGGGTGCCCATGCCGACCGTTTGGCATCCCTGTTTGGTGTTACACGTGAGACGCAAGATGCCTATACCGTACGCTCACATCAAAGCGCGGTAAAGGCCCGGCAGGAACAGCTGACCGGCACAGACATCGTACCGGTTACCGGTCCACCCGATTTTGTGCCTATTGCCGGCGATAATGGGATACAGCCTGACTGTACCCCGGAAAATCTCTCTCTTCACAAGCCGACCTATGACAACAAATTCGGCACAGTGACAGCGGGAAACGCTGCCGGCCAGGTCGACGGTGCAGCAGCGCTGCTCCTGATGCGGGAGTCAACAGCAGAGAAGTTGGGACTTGCCCCGAAGGCGCGACTGACTTCATGGGTATACACGGCGCATGACCCAAGTAACGAAATGCTGCTCGGGCAAGCTTCCGCAATCCCAAAGCTGCTTGAAAAAGCCGGAATCTCTTCGGACAAGATCGACGTTTTTGAGTTGCACGAGGCTTTTGCCGCACAGGTACTGGCTGTACTGGAGGCGCTTTCAACAAACTATTTCTCCACGGGCGAATCCGGCAAAACCAGCGGCTCCATTGATACAGGCAGAACCGGCAAATCAGACAAAGCAGGCGAATCCGGCAAAACCGACACACAGGCACTGTCCGCATCCATCCCGCTCAAAAAATTGAACAGGCTTGGCGGATCACTTGCGCTGGGTCATGTGTTCGGCGCTACCGGCGCGCGACTGGTGATCACGGCGGCCAACCGTATCGCACTGGAGCAGGGCACGTATGCACTGGCAGCCAGCTGCGCCGGCGGCGGACTGGGACACGCCATCCTGCTCGAAGCTGTGAAACCGGATAAAAGAAAACCTGCCGGTTCAAAAGCCTCATCGAGCCGTTCGAAAACCAATGCCTCGACCAAAACCACCAACCAAGGCAAAACCGCATCCACTAAAAAAACCGCATCATCCCGTAAATCCGGCACCTTTAAAGGTACGTCAACCCGGAAATCTGAAACCAAGTCCAAATCGAAATGAGCATACTGAACCTGACCGTAGAAGACCAGATCGCATTTTTGACCATTGACCAGCCTGGAAGTGAAACAAACAGGATCAGCCGAAGCTTGATGTCTGAATTTGGTGATTTTCTGGATGAAGCCGAGCAAAACACCCGTCTCAGAGCTGTCATACTGCACAGTATGAAGGATGACAGTTTCATCGCAGGGGCCGACATCCGGCTTTTCCTGGGATTCAAAAACAAGGAGGATGCGCTCTCGTTCAGTCTGGATGGAAGCCGCCTGCTGAGCCGGCTTGAGGCGCTGCCTGTGCCGGTCATTGCCGCCATTCACGGGGCGACGCACGGGGGTGGACTTGAGGTGGCACTTGCATGCCACTACCGTATCTCAACGGACAGTCCATCCACCCGGTTCTCCCTGCCGGAGGTGACGCTGGGATTGTGTCCCGCCGCCGGTGGTTCGCAGCGACTGCCGGCACTGGTGGGCATGCCAAAAGCGTTGCCCATGCTGCTTACGGGCAGGGCGATACCGGCGCTGGAGGCGAAAAACATCGGCCTGGTCAACGACCTGGTGCCACAAAGCGGCCTGCTTCAGGCGGCCAAAGTGGTGGCCGGCAGACTGTCCGGTGACGCATCTGTGTGGAAAAGAAAGGCCACTATGCAGACAGTTGGATCGGATGCCGGACAACTGAAGCATGAATCGGCCGGCGGATACAGCAACGACCAAAATGGTGACCGGGATAACGCATCGGACAATGGCCAGGATTTCGAAAGCCGTCTTCAGAATATCGCCAAAACCCCTTTTACACTGCTTGCAAGGGCGGCACGTACGGTCAAGGGAACCGTTCTGGAACGACAGCCTGCTTTTGTCAAGGCTGAGAAGGAGATGCAGACGCAGACCCGCGGACTCTATCCCGCACCTGCAAGCATCCTGGAGTGTATCCGTTACGGCTTGAAAAACGGTATGGAAGCCGGACTCGATTTTGAATCCAGGATGTTCGGGGAACTGGCCATGACACCCGAAAGCCGACAGCTCATCCTTGCCTTTCTGGCACGACGTTCCGCCCGCAAGAATCCATCACGAGAGAGTCCGCGCGATGTGGGCCATATCGGTGTCGTTGGTACCGGACTGATGGGTTCGGGCATCACTTCGCTGAGCGTGAGAAATAGTTTTACCATAACCGTTAAAGATCGTGACTACACATCCGCCGGACGGGCAAAACAGACCACCTGGTATGATCTGCAGCAACTTGTCAAGCGTAAAGCGATGCTGCCCTTTGAGCGCGACCGTATTCTCACGGAAATACGCCTGTCCGACAGCTACAATGATTTTGCGGCGCTTCCAATGGTCATAGAGGCGGTGGTCGAAGACATCTCGGTCAAACACGCCGTAATCAGGGAGGTGGAATCTGTGGTATCCGACGATGCCATTATCGCCACCAACACCTCTGCCATCCCCATAGCAGACATAGCAAAAGCCGCACGCCGTCCGGAGCGTATCATCGGAATGCACTACTTTTCGCCGGCTCAGAAAATGCCGCTTGTCGAGGTCATTCGCGGTGACAAAACACGGGAGGATGCGGTTGCCACTGCGTGCGACGTGGCCATCCGACAGGGAAAACACGTCATTGTCGTCGGTGATTCCCCCGGATTCTACGTGACGCGCATCATTATGCCGATGGTCAACGAGGCCATGCTGCTTATTGCCGAAGGGGCCGACATCAGAGTCATTGATACTGCTGTGAAGAATTTCGGCTTCCCGGTGGGACCGGTTACCCTGGTTGACGAGGTCGGCATCGATGTCGTATCGCACATTATGGAGGAGATCAATCCCCTGTTCAAAAAGCGCGGGAACCGTATTTCACAATCGATTCACCGGTTGCACGAAGCCGGTTATGCCGGTAAAAAGAACCGGCGCGGTTTTTACAATTTCGAAAGCCGCAGAAGCAGAAAGCTGGTTAACGAAGAGGTCTACGACTTCTTCGGAAGAAAAAAACGACATGATTTTCAACTGAAGGAGATCATGGACCGTATCGCACTCGTCATGATCAATGAAGCGCTGTTCTGTCTCCAGGATGGCGTAATCGACCAGCCGCGCACCGGTGACATCGGTGCCATGCTGGGCATGGGCTTTCCCGGCTTCCGTGGCGGACCGTTCCGCTTCATCGACGCGACCGGATCCAAAAAAGTGTGGGACAAGCTTCAATACCTGCATAGCCTGCACGGTATCAGATTCAAACCGGCGAAGATCCTCGGCGATCACGTCAAAAGCGGCAAACCATTTTATCCGTGACGGTCACCCCGGTCACCTATTGCTTTGCAGTAGCGGCGTAAAGCCGTATATTTACGGCCGAATGCGCAGACTGCGTTAAATAAAACCATAACGTTGTAATTAGCTCTCATGACCACATTATTCATGCTTTTTGCTGCCGACCCCGAAGGCGGAGGTGGCGGATTCACCAGTCTTATTTTTCTTGCAGCCATTTTTCTGGTTTTCTATCTCTTCATAATCCGGCCACAATCCAAAAAACAGAAGGAGATCCAGAACAAGGTTTCCGGGATGAAAAAAGGTGACAAGGTCGTAACCTCAGGTGGTGTCGTCGGTATCGTTTCCTCCATCGAGGACGACTCGATCATGCTTGAGATTGACAAGGACGTCAAGGTCAAGCTGCTTAAAAACGCCATTGTGGATGTGAATCCTCAGAAATAATTTTCTGGAATTTCTGATCGTTAACCATTCGGCATCAGTTACAAGCATTACTTGCCGGCATCAGTTACGAGCATTACCTGCCGGCATCAGTTACTGTTATCACCTTCTGGCATTACCTTAATGCATCACCGTTTCAAGGACGATTGCGCACCCATCACGCCATGACCATTCCGTTTCACTATGGCAAAAGAAAAAAAGTTCACTTTTGACTCTATTGAGTCGGCGATAGAGGATGTTCGTGCCGGCAAAATGGTGATCGTTGTCGATGATGAGGACCGCGAAAACGAAGGGGATTTTCTGATGGCGGCCCGGAAGGTCACCCCGGAGCACATCAATATAATGGTGACTTACGGGCGTGGGCTGGTTTGTGTACCGCTTACCCGGCAGCGCGCCTACGAGCTGAACCTCGAACCCATGGTGATCCATAGCACCGATGCCATGGAGACGGCCTTCACCGTGTCGGTGGATCATCGACCCGGCACCACTACCGGAATCTCGACTTCCGACCGGGCGCGTACCATCAAGGAACTGATCAATCCCGAAGCCAAACCCCACGATTTCCGTCGCCCGGGCCATGTCTTCCCTCTCATTGGCCGTGAAGGCGGAGTGCTCCGCCGGGCCGGTCATACCGAGGCAGCGATCGACCTTTCCCGACTGGCCGGATTTGAGCCCGGCGGCGTCATCTGCGAGATCATGAATGATGACGGCACCATGGCACGGCTCGACGACCTCATCAGGGTGGCCCGACGTTTTGATCTGAAACTGATCACCATCAACGACCTGATCAGTTACCGGATGAAAAACGAGAGCCTCGTCCGGGAAGCAATCGACATCCACATGCCCACCATCTACGGTGATTTCCGGCTTCACGCCTTTGAGGAAAAACTCACAGGAGGTGTTCATATGGCCCTTACCAAGGGAAAATGGACGGAAGATGAGCCGGTGCTGGTGCGTGTCCACTCGCTCTGCATGACCGGTGATGTCTTTGGCTCAAAACGTTGCGACTGCGGCGAACAGCTCCACACCGCCCTGCGCATGGTCGAGGATGAAGGCGCCGGCGTTGTGCTGTACATGAATCAGGAGGGGCGCGGAATCGGCATCATCAACAAACTGCACGCCTACAAGCTTCAGGAAGAGGGCATGGACACTATTGAGGCCAACGAGGCACTCGGGTTTAAATCCGATCTGCGCGATTATGGCATTGGAGCGCAAATGCTCCGGTCACTGGGTGTCAGCAAGATGCGCCTGATGACCAACAATCCGGCCAAGCGAGTCGGGCTGGTTGGATACGGGCTCGAAATCGTCGAACGGGTACCGATTGAGACCGAAAGCTATCCCGAAAATCTGAAGTACCTGCGTACCAAGCGCGACCGGATGGGCCACGATCTGCACAATATCGATCCGCACGACCAGCTCGACATGCTCAAGAGCATTCTGCATTGATTCGCCTTCTCTGCTGATCTGCTGAGCCACAGATCTTTTTGATCTTGCAGTTCGCTATTGATCTGCAGACCGGCTACAAATATCGGTCATGAGCATCGACCGCCGGATAAGCACCGGACCTCAAAGTGACATCCCGGTCAGATCAATAAGCACTTTTTCCAACTTCTCCCGGTACCGTTCATTAATTTTTTCGATACCTTGCAGACTGATGAATCTGACTTTCTGCTCTCCGATTTTTTGGATCTTCCGCTCCAGTAAAAAAAGCGGGTCTATTTCACCGTGTATCATCAGCACGTCGTCAGTATTACTGAATATGGCTTCATCCTGAGCGATTTTCAGATGATAAGCCAAATAGATGGATGAAAACTGAGAAATATCGCGAAACTTATAACGGATATTCTGCTCGAAATGATCCGGATTCTCTTCAAAATACTTCTTCAGCACCGGCTTGTGCATGGGATGAGGAACATGGTCAACGCAAAAATACCGCTTTGTAAAACCCGCCAGCTCGGCCGACCGAATCTGGAGAAGCAGGTGCATGGACCTGTTCACCCCCAGAATTTTTTTTGACAGATAATTTGCAAGGCGGTTTGCCAACAGGCGCATTCGTCCGTAGGTAATAATCGGACGCCAGTCCCCTCTCATGACGGCTTTTTCTCCCATAAAGAAATCTGTTGGCTTCACAGGCGCCGTTATCACAAAGTCATCATTGAAATAGATGAATTTTTCAGCCAGCCCGGGGATTCTCCAGAGAGCCGTCTCAATAGAGCGTGAATTAAATGTGGGCAGCACCCACTCATACAAATAAAAAATCTGCGAATGATCAACAATCGTCACATCGAACTCTGTACAAACCTCATCGGTGAGAAAATCCGGGCGTTGATTGTCCGTAACAAGGAAAATATTGCGAATCCACGGTGCAAATCTACGGATGGACGAGATGCAGAAACGCAACTCCCCATTGTCTAGAAAACGGGTCTCATCATTTCTGGACTGCAGAACCGGACTGATTTCATTTGAATCCTGATTCAATGCCTGAAGCCGCTTTTTGCGATGCTTCCAGTCGCTGCCGTCGACCCAGGTAATGACCGCATCTATTGTATCTTTCGCTCTTTCCCGGCTGTTATTCATTTATGATATACTGATAAACTCACATAACACGGTACCCCGCTTTATTCCTGACTGGAACAGCCCTGATACTTGTTCAGAAAAAGCAATGTACGACATTGCGGTAAATGATGACATAAGTATAAATATGGCCTCGACATGATGCTACCTGGCATCGATATCATTAAGCATGTCCTTCACCCCTTTCCAGGCCAGATCAACACAATCGATCCGCATCGGATAGGCTTTGACTTCACCCAGCGTGCTGATCAGATCTCTGTTCCTGTCAAGAGCTGATGACGGCCCAACGCCAGCCGGCGGATCAGGCAGAGCATCGGATTCGGGATTCACCAGCCAGGCCCGGAAGCGGGCCACATCCTCCCGCAAAGCTGACAGGGTTCTCCCGGACAGTGTGCTGCACAAAATGGAAGCCGATGCAATGCAGTAAAAACAGCCGACACCTTCAAAACGAATGTCGCTCAGTGTATTGCCTTCCACCCGGACCGTAAACGAGAGCCTGTCACCGCATTTCCTGTTGTGCACTTCACATTGGTGGTCGGCATTGGGTATGATCCCCTTGCAACGCGGGCTGCGGTAGTGATCAATCAGTACGGACGTCCTGTTCTCCATTAGATTTGTCCTCATCTGCCGGATTGTCTCCGGTATATTCCGGCATCAGCTTTTTGTAGAACACAATAAGCGTGATAATCGCCACCGTAATGGCACTGTCGGCGACATTGAAAATGTAGGGAAACACATCGAAATCACCGATCCGAAGTTTGAAATGCAGAAAATCCACAACATGTCCGTCCAGTACGCCGCCGTATCCCCCCACGATGGCCATGAAGAAACGGTCGGTGATATTGCCAAGCGCTCCGCCGACAATGAGTCCCATGCAGGCCATGTAACCCAGGTTGGCGGCCTTCATCGTCTTGTAGACATAGACCAATATGACCATGGTGGCAAAAATGGCAATCAGGCTGATAACCCAGGTATCGGCCCAATGAATGCCAAGCGCCATGCCCGGATTTTTGGTGTATGTGAATGCAAACCACCCCTCAATGATCGTGTAGTTATGCAGATCGGGAGTGGTTCGTATCCAATATTTGCTGAGCTGATCGAGAAGGAGGACAATGAGGGCCGTCACTCCGAATACGGTCAGTTTCTTCCTGGCCTGATTCAAAACGTTTAACGCCTTTTCAGTTTGGCTTCAATGCTGATTTGGGTATGGGGGACCGCTTCAAGCCGGCCTTTGGAAATCTTTTTGCCTGTCACCTTGCAGACGCCATAGGTCTTGTTGTTG
>SLLP01000151.1 GCA_007133995.1 Balneolales bacterium | reverse complement strand
TCCACACCTGGTTGCCTGATGCGCACGTGGAGGCGCCCACGCCCATCAGTGTGATCCTTGCCGGCGTGCTGCTGAAGCTTGGCACCTACGGCATGCTGCGGATCCTGTTCCCGATCATGCCGGACGGCACCGTCTACTTCATGTACCTCATGGCGGCACTGGGCATGATCAGCATCATCTACGGCGCGCTCTGTGCCATGGCACAGGATGACTTCAAGAAACTCATCGCCTACTCATCCATCAGTCACATGGGTATCGTGATGCTCGGTATGGCATCGCTGACCAACCAGGGCACCGTTGGCGCCGTGCTGCAGATGTTCAACCACGGGACCATCACCGCCATGCTCTTCCTTATCGTCGGCGTACTCTATGATCGCACCCACAAGAGGGGGCTCTACGATTTTGGCGGCATTGCCAACCAGATGCCCAAATACACCGGTATTGCCATGGTGGCGATGTTTGCTGCGCTCGGGCTGCCTGGGCTCAGCGGGTTTGTAAGTGAGCTTTTCTCCTTCCTCGGCGCCTTCGACTCATTCCGCTGGATCACAATCATCTCGGTGACCGGTATCATCTTCACGGCTGCCTATATCCTGTGGACTATCCAGCGTGTATTTCTGGGTGAGCTGAGCGAGGAGCATAAAACACTTGCAGACCTGACCGGTCGCGAAATGCTGATGTTCATTCCGCTTTTGCTCATTGTAATCCTTCTGGGTGTCTATCCCGGTCCTGCCATTGAGCTGATGAATACGTCACTGAGCCATCTGGTTGATTTCGTAAACATGGCCGGACGCTGATTATGAATTATTCAAGGTTTTAAAAACTCAAGGTTTTCGTTAATCCGAACATAGTATGGCTGAACACATCATTGAAAGTATTTACCGATTTCTTCCGGAAATAGCCCTCACGGTGACACTGGTGGCGGCCATTGTTGCCGACCTGATCCTGAAGGAGCGCAATCGTAATGTGGCATGGGTCGTGCTTGCGGGGCTGGCTGTAACCGCGGTTCTTGTAGCTGGCCAGTCCGGCTGGAATGTTTCCATTTTCAGCGATATGGTGGCGGTGGATCCGTTTGCGGTCTTCTTCAAGGCCGTTCTGTTGGCAGCTGGATTGCTGATTGTGCTTTTTTCGATGAAAAGCCGGGAACTCGAACACAATAGCACCCGCATCGGCGAATATTACATGCTAGTCACAGGTGTGATCTTTGGAATGTTCCTTATGGTCGGCGCAACCAATCTGCTGTTGATGTATCTGGCATTTGAGCTGACCAGCATCAGCTCCTATGTGCTCGCCGGGTTCACAAAGTCCTTGCGGAAGTCAGCTGAGGCATCCATGAAATATATTATTTTTGGTGCGGTCTCCTCCGGATTCCTCATATATGGGATTTCGCTGCTGGTTGGTGTAACCGGTGCAATAGATATCTACGGTGTCCGGGATGCGCTTCAGACGGGTGTGGAGCAGACTTCAGCGCTGTACGTATCGGTGGTGATGATTATTGTCGGCTTCAGCTACAAAATAACGGTGGTTCCGTTCCATTTTTGGGCGCCTGATGTATATGAAGGCGCACCGGTGACCATTACGGCCTTTTTGGCAACCGCGTCAAAAGTAGCCGGATTTGCGATGATGATCCGTTTTTTCCGTGTATCGTTTATGGAGTCGGGCGCCTTGAGCTCGGCCGGTTTTGAAGGTGTTGTGGCGGTCCTGCCCTGGAGCATGATCCTTGCAGTTCTGGCTGCTGTTACGATGCTGGCCGCAAACCTGATGGCACTCTGGCAGGAGAATATCAAGCGGCTGCTCGCATACTCCAGTATTGCACACGCCGGTTTTATTCTCATGGGATTGGCGCTGGCAACTGATGAAGGCATCAGCGCCATGATGATCTATCTGACGATCTACCTCTTCATGAATCTCGGTGCATTCTATGTGGCCATGCTGGTGGCTAACAAGCTGGACACCGAGCTGATTGCCGATTATGAGGGACTGGGACACCGGGCACCTTTTCTCGGAGTCTCCATGGCCATATTTCTCGTTGCCCTGGCCGGTTTTCCGCCCACAGCCGGGTTCATAGCCAAAGTGTATATCTTCGGGGCGACCATAAGCGCCGGAATGATCTGGCTGGTGGCTATCGCCGGACTCGCAACCATTGTTTCTCTCTTTTATTATATTCGTGTTGTACGGAATATGTTTCTGGTGGAGCCAACGGAATCCCAGGGATCGGTTTCCTTCGATGCGGCTTCAGTGATCATACTGGTGCTGCTGCTCATACCGGTACTACTTCTTGGAGTATACTTTTCACCGCTTGTCGGTTGGGCTAAAAATGCGGTAACCATGTTCGGAACGTAATTCTCCTAACTTCATAAAAAACTAACACGATATCTGTTTATTTGAGTATAGAGACCATTTTATTGGTAAATATCGTTATACTAACCTCAGCAGTTTACCTTGATTCACTTTTAACAGATAAGATTATGGCACAGGCAAATGGACAAGGCACCGATCAATCGTCTAATATGAATGATGAACTTCAGGAGATTCTCGAGCAGGCTGAAGTGGATTTTGACCGTTCTCAAGAGGAGTTGTACCGCCCATCAACGGATGTTGTACTTTATTCGGCGTGTTTCTTTGCCCGCCGTGCACTGCACCACTATCTGTACTACTATTACAAGAAATTTGATGGTCCGGGAGCAGACAAATCACCCCATGAACTCACTATTCAGGAGATGGCCGATTATTGCGCCAAATTTGAAAAAAGAATTGGAAAAATTGATTTTGAAGCAATGCATTGCAGCAAATCAGACGTCCTTGAGGATGAAGAGGTTTTCTTCTGCAATGACGTCGACAAGGTGTCCAGCTGTAAGGGTCTGGCCGAGGAGATGCGAAAAATAGTCTACAGCTGACAACTTTGAGAGAGGAATATCGGCTAATGTACACTGAAAAGCGCGGCTTGGCATTTAGCATGGCGCTAGTATGTACTTATGAGTTTTAGAGTATCTCGAGAAGCTCCACTTCGAATATCAAGGTGGCACCCAGATGAATATTGCTGTTAGGGGGAGGCAGGTTGCCATATGCCAAATCTGCCGGAATAACCAATTCGTATATTGCCCCTTCCTGCATTAGCATGACTCCTTCTGCCAGACCGTCTATTACCTGATCAAATTCGAATTCGAAAGGTTCATCTCGCTCAAATGTATTTTGAAGGACGGTACCATTGACGAGTGAGACGATATAGTGTGTAATTACCCTGGAATCTGATTCCGGAGTATCGCCTTCGCCCTCTTCAATCACCCGGTATAATAGGCCACTTTGTGTAATGATTACATCATCATGCCCGGCATATTCTTCAAGAAATTCAAGATCTGCAGTGTTGTCAAAATCAACCGTATCTTCCGAAAAGCATCCGCCTAAAAGAAACAAAAGAACAAATGTCGGGATGATATAATACTTCATAGCAACTTTAATTACATGGGAGAGCAACGGCAATCCCGGTTTCTGGTCAAAAGAGCAAGGCCAAACAAGGGCTCACATATGTAAAGTGTGATAACGCCGTTTGAAAGTTAAATAGTGCATTATTAAAAGCCATGAAAAAACTGTGTCAATTTAAAAATTACCTGAATTCAATTATTTTTAAGTTGATAATTCCTCATTATTAAATCGATGCCAAAACGATTTGTGATATTTTTCGAACTGCTGTTATGTATGATGCTTGGCGCAGGCGTCAGTATTGGCGGTATCAAGGCGGACAGCATGCGCATCACCAATATATTTGGCGAGGGTGATCAGCATGTCGATACGGTTTCAGTCCTGTCTTCTTCCCCTTTGCTCAAGCGTACGTTTGCACTTCAGGATATGAGAATAGAGGTGAACGTCAGCGAGCGTGAGCTCTATGTGCTCAATGGAAGTGAAAAAGTCGCGACGTACCCTGTAGCTGTCGGAAAACCGGACTGGCCAACCCGAACCGGTAACTGGGCCATTTATGAAGTGGTATGGAATCCGTGGTGGCATCCCCCGGATGAGGAATGGGCCTGGTACAGGCCCATCATGGCACCCGGTGATCCGGATAATCCTTTGGGCAGGGCACAACTGATTTATGATGCACCACGCTCCATTCATGGGACCATTGAACCTGCTTTGATAGGTCAAGCGGTATCCCACGGGTCCATCCGTGTAACCAATGAGGTTGCAATGAAGCTGGCGAGAAAGATAATGGAATCCACAGGAATTATGTACAATGAAGCGTGGTATGAGGAAATACAGGCTGACAGGAGCAGAAATGTCCGGATTCATCTTAATAAAAAAATTCCCATCAGGGTGTATCGTGAAAGATAATTCAGTTCCCTCAAATCTACTTAAATGAGCAAGTATGATATGTTCAAAAAAACCAACTTCAATTCAAGACTTCAAACACTTGATGGAATCGTATTGGAGCTGGGTTTTGGAGATGGAAGATCACTTCTTGATTATCATAGTGATACCAACGTTATCGCTGTAGAAAAAAAGAAAAAATGGATTGAAAATGCGGAAAAAATGCTTGCCAGACATGGACTTGAAAATATTACGTTGATACACGGATCTGCTGAAAATATACCTTTTAGGGAGTATGAATTTGATTATGTGACAAGTTCTTTCATGCTTTGTTCTGTTTATTCTCAAAAAACAGCAATCAGTGAAATTTATCGTGTCCTGAAGCCAGGAGGCCGTTATATCGCCATTGAACACACACTATCCAAAAACAGGCTTTACCGTACTCTGCAGAAGGTACTTACCAGGCCGGTATCAAAAATCGCAGATAATTGTCATCTGAATAGTGATCCGGTATCAATTATTGCATTGCAGAAGTTTAACATTATTAAATCCGTTTATTTTCCTTACTATCTCGAACCACCGCTCTTTATTGAGGCAGAAAAAGTGATATAAAACAGTCGCTGCAGACAATGAACGTCTAAGTCATCGTTATCTCTAAAGAGCGGGACAATTTTTTTATTGGGTGCTGATATTATTGGCCTGAATTTTTTCGATGAATATGTGGTGCGAAAGAAATATTAATGATCTTGCGGATTATGTCGGAGGCGAAGAGTGGGTCTTGCGGGACAGTGAGTTCGTCCCGGCTTATCTGATGCTCTATGAGCAGGATCGAAAAGCATTTTCCGAGCGGGTGGAAAATGCGATGAAGCTACTGGAGTCCTGTTCCGTTTGTCCTCGCAATTGTGGTGTAGATCGTCTGAATAATGATCACGGTATATGCAGGTCAGGTCGTTATGCCGCCGTATGCAGTGCATTTCCTCATCTTGGCGAAGAAGACGGTTTGCGAGGGTGGGCAGGTTCCGGGACCATTTTCTTCTCGTATTGCAATCTGAAATGTGTCTTTTGTCAGAATCACGAACTTTCATGGCGCGGTCAGGGGGCTGTTCATGATGCCGGTGAACTTGCAAGAATGATGCTTTCGCTTCAGGAACAGGGGTGCCATAATATTAATTTTGTAACCCCCGAACACGTGGTGCCCCAGATTATGGAAGCGATACCTGAAGCGATTGAGTTGGGCCTGCGAATTCCGATAGTTTATAACACAAGCGCATACGACTCCATGCATTCACTCAAGCTTATGGATGGCATCGTGGATATTTATATGCCGGATTTCAAGTTCTGGGATGCCGGGAAAGCACGCCGCTACCTGGGAGCCGAAGACTATCCGGATGTGGCCCGTGCCATTTTTCAAGAGATGCAAAGGCAGGTTGGACCGCTCCGTTTTGACAGCAATGGTCTGGCAAGACGCGGACTCCTGGTCCGGCATCTGGTTATGCCCGGAGAAATTTCAGATACTCAAAAAATATTCCGCTTTATTGCAGATGAAGTCTCAAGGCATACCTGGGTCAATATCATGGATCAGTATCACCCTGATGGAATGGTTTTAAGAAAACCGAAAAAGTACGGAAGTATCAATCGGAGGGTGACAAAGGCAGAATACAGCGAAGCATATCGGGTTGCCCGCGAGGCAGGCTTGTACCGTTTTGACAGCTGAACGGGGTTAGATCTCCGGATCTTCGTTGAGAATCGGGAATCTCCGGCGATGGCTGATGGGGTGTTTTCCGGTTATCCGCTGTTTGGGAGTCAATGTCAGGGAAGGGTGGTGGTCCTGAAGCAGGTCGCTGTTGATCGGAGTAGCATACCTGGCCGAATCGACTTCATCGGCGCGGTAGGTAACCGAAATTGGTAATTCGCGACCGCTCTGGTTGCGAAACTGATTACGCAGACCGGCGGCACGAATCTGAGTACCATCCTCAATAACCAGTTCCATTTCGCTATCCCTGTTTATGATATGATCACGGATGAAATTAAGTGTCTGGCGATAATGGTCTGTGATCACCTGCTCGGGCTCAATAGTTCCGGGAAGTGGTGCAGTGTCGGGCCGTCGTCCCCGGTACGGCATACGGTAATAATCCTGGCCGCTCTCCAGGTTTCCAACATCATAAGCTGACAGGTAGTCTAAATCCACAACGGTTATGGTCACTTCATCAATCCTGCGGATCAGGTTGACCTCCTTATATTCCATATGGTCGGTGGTAGATGTAAGTACCACTGAGGAAGGAAGCTCGACGACTGTTCTTGTGCGCTGCACTTCGGGTATGGCAACCCTTGCTGTTCTTCTTTCCGGCAACGGTGGAACTCTGTTGATTCATATACCAGAGAGAACATATGCGAGCCACGGGTTTCCGAAATCACATCATTGAAAGGAAGTTCAAATTGATAATTTACACTCACACCGTCACCGGACCGAGAGATGTCCGGCTCATTCAAATTTCGTGCGCCTAACGCCAGTTCCAGTCCGGATACCGGTCTTGCATAAATGCCCGCCGTGGAGTTGAAGGCGTTTCGTGATTAGCCGCTCTGGAAAACGGGATCGCCAAAATCAAAATCGTCCGAGTAGTTGTCGCGGTTATAACCGAGATGATGCAGCGATGCGGTGAAACCCAGGGATACCCGGTGAAGCAACTGTGCAGAAACCGAAGCACTGAGCTGGCTGCGGGTAAAAACCGGACTATTGAAATAGCGGGCGTGAACACCAGCGCCGAACCTGCTGCCGTAAATGGAAGGAAGGGATGCGACGAAGTAACCCTGGCGGAAACCCGATTCCGAACCTTCTGAAAAACCGGCATAGTGTGATTTTACCCCAATAGATACCTGGGGACGCTGAAATGATATGAGCGACGGATTGGCAAGAATTCCCTTGCTATCAAGCGAACCGGTGGCCGGTCCGCTTATAAGGTCCTGTGCATGGGCCGTCATGCCGGCTATTAGCATCAGGATGGTGAGTGATATGCAAGTGGGAATGCTCTTCTTGGTCATTATAATGCATGTGTTACCGATCCGCGGCGAATAACGCTGTTGTTAGATTCAATGATGTAAAGATAGACACCGGATTTCAGCACAGTTCCATTGCTATCACTGCCATTCCAGGTGATATCCGGCCGGCCATTGGTCCTGAGTGTGCGAACGCGCTTTCCGTTCATATCGAAAATCCTGACAATAAAATTGGATCCTGTGCCTGCATCGGAAAAGTCAAAAGTGACAAAATCGTTGCATTCTTGGCACCGATACGCACCTAGCAAAGGATTGTTGTGCAGATTCGTACTGCCCGAGATTTTTGTGCGCCTCACCCTTGATCGGGTATTTCTCCCACCTGTCGGGATAGATCTGAATGGCTGCTCCAAGGTGGGTGATGGTCGTCTCATAATGGCCCTGGTCCCATGCTGCCGTGGCGTTGTTGAATTCGTTGCGGTAGTGGGTTTCGAGAAGATGGTCAATCTTGTCACGATACGTCGGTGCTACAGTCAGCGCTCGGTCAAAATACTCCCTGGCAGCCGGATACTGTCTCTGTTCCGCATTGATCTTGCCCATCAGATAGTTGGCTTCCGGGTCTTGTGGATTGACCGTCAGTGCTCTCTCGACATGTTCTGTGGCCGAGCGAACGTCATTCCCGCTCATTGCTTGGTTGAACTCTCTTTCAAGAGTGCTCTCACAGGAAATAAATAGCAATATGAGTCCCGAAAGGAGGAACCCGGGTGCCATCTTTAAATATTTGACGTGTTGAAAAAAGGAATGTGCTCTTGCGATACGGGGCGAATCTGGCTGGGAAAGCTACTGTTTATCTGTTATTTACGAAAGTAAAAAACCACATTAAAAAGATAATAAAACGCATTTTACAGATCAGACCCGTTTCCTTCCCTCAATAAGTTTCTGAAAATTCCAGCCGGATGGCTGCTGGTAGTGGCGCAATCCGAACTCTGGCAGAATTGCAAGGAGATGGTCAAAAATCTCGGCCTGTATGTGTTCGTAGACCGCCCATTGCGTGCTGTTGGTAAATGTGTAGACTTCCAGAGGCAAACCCTGCGACGTCGGTTCATGCTGACGCACGAGTGTCAGCAGCTCTTTATGTGTGTTGGGATGTCTCTTAAGGTACTCATAAATATAAATTCGGAATGTGCCGATATTCGTCAGCCAGCGCCCGTTTGTGGTGACTCCGGTTTTATTGAGATGCTTCTTGTTATACGTACTGACATCAGCCAGTTTATCGGTGATGTAGTCGTGCAACAGATAGGAATCTTTAAGGTGCTCCACCTCGCGAAGGTTCAGGAATCGAATGCTTTCGATGTCGATTAACAGTGATCGCCTGATGCGACGACCACCGCTTTCTTGCATGCCACGCCAGTTTAAAAAGCTGTGCTCCAAAAATTTATGGGTCGGAATCACCGCAATGGTCTTGTCCCAGTTCTGCACCCTGACATTGTTCAATGCGATATCGATCACATCACCATCGGCTCCGAACTGCTGCATCTGAATCCAGTCACCAACCCGTATCACGTCATTATTGGTCAACTGAATACTGGCTACAAGTGACAACAGGGTGTCTCTGAAAACCAGCATGAAAATGGCGGTCATCGCACCGATACCGCTCAGGAAATACCAGGGCGACTGATTGGCTAGCTGAGCGATGATCAGGATTATAGCAAT
>SLLP01000084.1 GCA_007133995.1 Balneolales bacterium | reverse complement strand
ATCCGTCGAACCGGAATTCATAGCGCTGATCGGGTTGCAGATCGCCAAGTTCCGTCCGCTGAAAAGACCGATCAATGCCCGGCACGGGCACCGTCAGACCCGAAACAGACTGCCATTGCTCCTCCCCCCTCGTTCTGTATGCAAGAGATGCTTCCGTACCGGGCATCGGATACCAGTCGATAGTCATGGTTGTGGTGGGATCGCTTTGCCAGGATAACAAAAATGACTCCGGCGGCTGGACGGCCAGCTCGGTTTCATAATGTGTTCCTTCCAGAATACAGCCGGATACAGTAATAATAATTACAGCCAGCCAGACTGGTTGTTGAAGTGCTGCTCTATACGTCATAATACGAAAGTTGATCTCAATTTGTAGTTTTTCGGTATTCGTAGCCGAGCGGGTGTATTGAGGCGGTGTTGCAGGAAGAAATGTCAGTTGGTAATTTAAAAAAAAAACGGAAATATCGGCCTTGAGGTTCCCGGGTGGATCACATCAGGCGCAAAAAAAGGTATCAGAGAGACTTTCATGCGGGAACAATTGCATCTTTTCAGATTACTTCGGTGAAAAGAGCAGGGATTCATCACGAAATGGATGATGCGGGTCCAATCGCCCAGATTTTTTCAGTTTCAGGAGAATTTCAACAATGCGCTCTGATGTTTGACCGTCCCATTTGGCTGGAATCTTTCCCTTTTTCCAGTTTCCGCTCAAGAGGTGCTGCAATGCCGGCCCTATGGCTTTCGGATCGGTCCCAATCAGTTCGTTGGTCCCCAACGTAATTGTTTCGGGTCTCTCGGTGTTGTCGCGAAGGGTCAGACAGGGAACACCCAGCACAGTCGTCTCCTCCGTTATACCGCCTGAATCGGTGATCACGGCATGCGCGTTCCGGACCAGATAGATGAATTCGAGATACCCGAGCGGATCAATATAGTGCAGGTTCGGATGTTTAAGTCCAAATCTGTTCAAAATGGCGCGGGTTCGCGGATGGGTCGGAAAGATCACCGGTTCACTGCCGGTGTGATCCATGATCGTACTGATCAGACTCCGCAGGGTATGTTCCTCATCCACATTTGCCGGACGGTGCAACGTCATTACAAAATAGGACCCGTTCTTCAATCCGATTTCATCCCACAGTGCGGGCCGGCGCAGATGATCCAGTTGCGAATAGAGCGTATCGATCATGGTGTTTCCGACGAAGAAAATACTATCTGGAGGGACACCCTCTGATGCCAGGTTCTTGTTGGCCACCTCTGATGTGGTGAAAAAATAGTCGGTGATACTGTCGGTGGCGACACGGTTGATCTCCTCGGGCATGGTCCAGTCGCGCGAGCGGATCCCTCCTTCCACATGTGCAACCCGTATACCCCGTTTTTTTGCGGTGATGGAGCAGGCCATGGTGGATGTAACATCGCCCACTACGATGCAGATATCCGGGCGCGGACTGTCCATCAACAGCTTCTCATAGCCGGTCATGATGGCAGCCGTCTGTTCGGATTGCGTTCCTCCCCCAGCCCCCAGATTGTGATCCGGTTTTGGAATATTGAGCTGTTCGAAAAAGCTATCGCTCATGTTCCGGTCGTAATGCTGACCGGTATGGATGATCCGGAATCGGATATCCCCGCCATTCTGCTGTGCCTGTCGGATGGCATGGGTGATGGGGGCGATTTTCATAAAATTGGGCCGGGCACCGGCAATAAGATCTGCTAACATGCTTCGTTTTGTTCAGGGTAAGTAGTAGCTGCTGGTTGTTTTCGCAGGCTGCGCAGCTGTTAGCAGCTGATTCTTGCTGCTCATTTTTTTGGATGTTGCTGCCATTGGCTTGCGCAGGTGGTTTCTGCTGATGGATCCGATCTTTAAATTTTGCCATCAAAGGTATCACATTTACTGGTAAAATGTTGGCTGAAGTGCTAATTCACCGTAAAACGAATGTACCTTACCATAAAAAAATGTAATTTGAGCCTTTAAATATTACCCCTTGTGCAGAATCAACATCATTCACACGACACGGACTTCATGAGGCCCCGATACGAGAGCAAGTCAGCAGCAGAATCTGGTGTAATTGTCAGGATGCAGGGATCCATAGAACGGGGTTGCATGAAACCGGGCTTTTCAGACTCGAACCGTCCATGCACCGCCAGATTCATGGCTGGTGTCAGGGTTGTCCGCTTTCTGGTCATACTGACGGTCACTCTGCCGCTGGTGTCGTGGTCATATTCATTTGCGGAACAATCAGAAGGGCGCACAGATGACTCCGACGGTCCGTCCATTATCCCCCGTATCTTCTGGCAGGTGGAAATGGCGGCAACCGGTGCCACGATGGACAGGATGCCGCTCTGGCAGGTATCAAATCGCGGCGGTCGATACCTGGACCGCCGCTCCGACGGATTGATTAGTGCGCGTGTTGTCACAGACTGGCGCCACGCGCAAAATCGTCATGATCATGAATCCCTTCGCAGCTACACCCGGTGGTACGCCTGGAAGCCGGATTTTCGCGCCGGCATGGACTTCATCGGCAAGCCTGAATCGGGACAGTCACGTGTCTACGAGGCTTTTATTCAGTTGCGCTATGGGCCATTTGAAGCTACCGGCGGCCGCAAGAGATACACTACCGGACTGGCTTACGACCCTTTGTCAACCGGCTCCATGGGCATGAGTACCAACCATGCCCCCTTCCCGCGCATCACCGCGGGCATCCCACACTATATCCCCATTCCCTTCACTTTCCGAATGATGGAGTTCAAGGGCCAATTTTCACACGCATGGCTTGAATCCGACCGGTTCACATCCAGTCCCTGGCTCCACGAAAAATTCGTATTTGTCCAGACCCGAAGTGACTGGCCGGTACGGCTTCGCGGTGGGATCACCCATTTTGCGATGTGGAGCGGAGTGCATCCGGAGTTTGGCCAGACGCCCAACAGCTTCGAAGATTATTTGCGCATCATATTTGTCCGGAGTGCCGCTCCGGGACGTGAAACATCACAGAACTTTCCTCAATGGGTGGAAAATGCCATCGGCGATCACCAGGGTGTTATCGAATTCGGTGCGGGATGGGAGCTCTGGGGGATGGAGTGGGACGCCTATCGCCAGTTTTTCTTCGAGGATGGTAGCGGCATGCGTTTTTACAATAACCGGGACGGGCTGGGCGGACTTCGCATCCGCCCTCAAAAAGAACGTGCCGGAAGTTGGGCCGGTGGATGGATCAATACCATACTGCTGGAGCATCTTGGCACAACCTGGCAAAGCGGACCGGGGCCGCACGATCCTCCCAAAAACCCTGATGATCCTTTTTATGATCCTGATGAACCCTATTTTGACCCGGATTATCCTTATAATTTCGGGGGTCGGGATCACTTTTACAACCATTACATATTCCGTAACGGATGGTCTTACCGGGGCCGAAGCATGGGCACGCCACTGTTTGTGCAACAGGATCGCGGCAAGTTCTACTATCCGGATGGCGGGCTGATCTGGCGTGAGTTTGTCAGCAACCGGGTGCAGGCTTGGCATCTTGGTGTGAAGGGTGAGTTATCCGGATTGGAGGACAGCCATTTCCGGGCTGTGTCTGCCACAGGTCGCATGCTGTCCGGCTACCGGCTCATGATCACCCGGGCGCGGCATCAGGGAGTCTATGAAAATATCGACATATTCAACCAGATCATTGATTCGAAGGCCCCTTTTGGCGACAAGCCGCTTCAGTATCATACTCTGCTGGAGCTGTCGGGCCGGCTGCCATGGTTCCATGGTCAATTCACTGCCGATCGCGACTCTCTGCTTAATGAATTGCGTTTTACTCTCGCCTTCAGTCTGGATACCGGAGAATTGGCAAACCACTCCGGCGTGCTGATCGGCATCCGTTGGGGCAATGCACCCTTTTAATCCGGCTCACTTTTACGGACTGTTATTCACAAAAGATAACTTTAAAAAGAGAAAGTTAGTCTTAAAGAGAGAGAGAGGGAGAAAGCAAGCTTAAATAGAGGGTGATTTTAAAAAGAGAGAGTCAGGCCAATTGCAGCATACTCTTTGTATATCTTGTTGCCCATTTGCAAATAATCAGTTTTGGGTCCAAGGGCCAATACCGGGCGGCGTGTAAAGGCACGGGCCTCACTGGTGTTATGACCAGTACCCGCATCCGCAAAGAAAGCATAGGTAAAAGACTGCTGAAGATCGATCAGACTGTAAATCCAGATTCCAAGTGTCGCAGCTCCCATGCCTATCAACACCTCATCAGATGGAGTGGGACCGGGATAGTGATATCGGTATGCTGCTCCTGCAAAGGTGGAACCTGCGAGTACCGTAAATACGCTGCCAAGAACATAGGCTTTGGGTCTCTGGTTGATGTAGAGATGGCCCAATCCCGGATAAAGGGCTGAGTATAGCATCGCTCTTCTCTTGCTTGCGCTTCGAGTGATATCTTTCTGTCTTATCTGATCTGGCGAAACGCCTTCCCCTGCATAACCCCCAAAAGTGCTTGAGACAGGGAACTCACGATATGCCGGGAGCTGCTGATGAAGATCAAAAAGATTGAAAGCCCAGACAGCGGCTGTGGCGGCTCCCAGCGAGATCAGAAAAGCGTTGCCTGGGTTGGATCCATCACTTTGGTATCGGATGACGGATCCGGCAACGGTCGCGCCGGCCAGCGCGGTAAAGGTTCCGGCCAGATATGCACCACGTCGGCTTTCACCAATATGAAAATGTCCCCAGCCCGGATAGAGGCCACTCCGTATGGTAGCAGGTACGGTTGGAATCTCTTTTCTGACCAGTGGATTCAGTGTTGTTGAGCGCCTGTCAACGATCACAAGTCTGTCCATCTCATCATCATCACGGGTGACATAAAGATAGCGTGTCTTCTCATCGGATTGAGCAATGGCCGGATAGCGATTATCTGTGGTCGGCTCCAGCCAGGAAAACCGGTTGCTGAAGCTGAACAGGTTCAAGGCGAAGTCGCTTTGGCCCTGGCTGTAGCGAGTCAGATCGGAAAAATAGAGAGGATTCCCGAGTCCGGGATCGCGCCTGATCCAGAGAATGCCAGTCTCAAGGCGACGGCCAAATTCGATGGAAGCCCATTGCGGGGCGCTCCTTGAAAATGAAACTGCCGATTCTGCGATATAATCACCGGCACGTCCCGGTATCGGTTGACCTATCCACCTGTCTAGATTTTGGTTGAACGCCACCTGAACTGCACGTATGTTCATTTCAAGATGCGTCTCGGCGATCATCGGATCTTCCGGCGCATCGGTTTGATCAAAGTTAACCGGGTTATTCACGTGATTTGCACCGTCTGCTGTTTCGTGTGCACCGTCTGCCGCTTCGAGTGCACCGTCAGCCGCTTCTGCACCGTCAGCCGCTGAATCCTGATCCATATCCTGATCTACTCCGGCCGGATCATAATACTCGAAAAAGGCCAGGGTCCGGGAAAATGGTGACCATGAAGGTCGAAGGTGGTGTGATCCGGCACTGCCGGCATCACTGACCATTACCAGGTGTGACCGGGGAATTCGTTCCGGATGAACAGTATGCGCGTCAATTATAAAAAGAGATTCAAATCCCTGTCGTTCGCCTTCAACCGGACGGTTTTGATAGGCTATAAGCCTGCTGTCGTGTGACCAGTCCGGAAAAAAGCTGCCGCCAGGATTATCGGTAATCCGAAGAGGGTTCATTTGGGTGAAATCCCTTTTGCGAATTACGGTGCTGATATCTGGCACAAGGTAGAGGTCACCGTCAGCCGAAAACACCAGTGAATTTCCGTCAGGTGAAAACACCGGATTTGTGACTAAAGTGCCAAAATCAATGGGAAAAACCGATACGCTCAAGGCAGCACTGGATGTAATATGCCCGATATGAAGTTGGGTCTTCCCGGAATGGGTTGCCGAGAAGGCAAACCATTGCGAGCCGAACTGATCCAGGACCGGACTCCATGAGAAATCGCCCTCAAAATGCCCGGATGGAACGCCTGCTCTTCTTTTCAGATCATTGGTTTCAGAACGGTTGATTGATTGCAGTGGATTTCCCGGATGTCGTATGCCGGGTGTCTGTATTCTCAATGTGTTTTGTGTAACCTGCTCGTCGGCCCGCGTTGTGACATGATACAGGTGCAGGTGGCTACGGTCATCATCCTTACGGATGTAGGCGATGATGTCCGGGTTGGAGGGTGAAGGCACCGGATAACCGATCTGCCCTGTTGGTGTGGCGGAAACATCGGGGATGTTGGAAACGGGCAGCACCGGAACTGTCAGAATAAGCATCAGGGCCAGGGGCACCGCCATTACGGCCGTCTTCAAACGCTTCAAGGAGATAACGGCAGGTAGATCAGATGAATCATTCCGTAATACGTATGGGTGCCTCATGTGCGTAAATTTATTTTCAGCGTTTTCGATTGGATGAGTCTGATGCAAACATGCGAAAAAAAAAGGAAAAAAACACTCGTCCACCTCACTTTCCATAGTAATTTCGATACCATTTGACGAATTCGGCAATACCTTGCGAGACATTCACTTTTGGTTTATATCCGGTGTATTCGAACAGGTCGGTGACATCGGCCCACGTGCGCGGGACGTCTCCGGGCTGGATGTCCATCATATTTTTCATTGCCGTAACGCCGAGGTTTTTTTCAAGCTCACCTATGAAGTCCATCAGTGCCACTGGCTGGTTGTGGCCTATGTTGAAGATCCGGTATGGGGCAAAACTGGTTGACGGATCGGGGGCATCGCCGGACCATTCCATGTCACCTGTGGGTGGTTTTGGGATCAGGCGTGCAATACTCTCTACGATATCGTCGATATATGTGAAATCGCGCTCCATTTTCCCATGGTTGTAGACATCGATCGGCTTGCCGGATGTCATTGCATCGGCGAACAGGAACAGGGCCATGTCGGGACGTCCCCAGGGGCCGTAAACCGTAAAAAATCGTAGACCGGTGGATGGAACCCCATAGAGATGGCTGTAAGTGTGGGCCATCAGCTCATTGGATTTTTTGGTAGCGGCATAAAGTGAAACGGGGTGGTCCACGTTGTGGTGCGTCGAAAACGGCATGCGTGTATTGGCGCCATAGACAGAGCTGGATGAGGCGTAGACCAGGTGGGATACCGGATGATGCCGGCAGGTTTCCAGGATGTTCAGAAAACCGGTGATGTTGCTGTCGATGTATGCATGCGGATTCTGCAAGCTGTAGCGCACTCCGGCCTGGGCCGCCAGGTGCACTACCGCGTCAAAGGATTCATCGGAAAAGAGCGCGTTTATTCGGTCCCGGTCGGCCAGGTCCAGCAGCGCAAGCCGGAACGTGCCAGCAGCAGAAGGATGAATACCGCCGGTATAATGATCTATTGGGTCTTTTTTGATATTCACGCCAAGCTGTCCAAGCCGGTCGACCTTAAGCCGGGGATCGTAATAGTCGTTGATGTTATCCAGGCCGGTAATTTCGTGGCCTTCGGCCATGAGGCGTCTTGAAAGATGAAAGCCAATAAAACCGGCGGCGCCAGTAACCAGAATTTTCATACAAGTGTCCGTTTTTCTCCATTAAAAAAAGTCCGCAAAGGATAAAAGCGCCATCCTGTGCGGACTTTATATTTTTTTTGCATTGCCGGAAGTGTCCGGCATTCTGCAGTCAGCATCAGATAATACTGACTGTCTTCAGTTATTCCGCTCTGTGTTCCCTTATGAAGGAGTCATCAAAGATATCCAGCGCACCGGTGAGTACGCCATCGGCTTCATCCAGTGTACCCAGATTTCCAACTTGCACGCTGTAAAGACCGCTTGGCAACTGGTAGATGCTGAAGGTCATGCGGCCGATATCGTAGCCGCGTTGAGCGAGTCCGTCGCGAGTCATTTCAAGGGCACTGTGCGTCCGGCGAGTGCTCCATGCGGCATAGGTCTGGATGTAGAATCCGGGCTCCAGTTCTTTTTTCAGATAAGCGATTCCGGCAGCATGATGAATTTCATCAATGCGCTCCATGTCACTGCCAAGCTGGTTTTCCAGTTCAGCAATTTGCATTTCAAGTGCGGTAATTGTGCGACGAGCCTCTTCTACTTCCCGGCGTTCGGCCTTGTCCTGCATTTCGCGATTGATCTGAGTCAGACGCGCATCCTGCCGCTCAAGATCGTTTATGAGCCGATCCCAGTCATCCTCGCGTTCGGCGACGGCATCCTGAATGCTGCGGCGCCACTCCTGTGTTGCCGGCACGGGCGAGTACCATCGTGCGTGCTGTCGACGCGAGGTGCCGAGATTGAAAACCAGTCCACCCATGAAACCGGCAAGCCGGTCATCGACAAGTTCACCGTTTATGTTGTTGTAACCGTCGATATGAAATCCGGGATTGAACTTGTGATACATGTAGTCCAGCGACAGGTCGAGAGCACTTCCCAGTCTGATACGGGTCCCGAAGCCAAAACCGTAGTGGCCGACCTGGTGGTCACGGTCACTCACTCCTTCCATGCCCGACCGGCTGCTGTGCCCTGCCCCCGCATTCAGAGAGATATAGGGATTGAACCAGCGGTGTCCCTTGTCAAGCATGGTGAGGTTCAGGATGTACAGGCTCACTCCTGCCGATACGGACTGATAGATATTTTCGTAAGGCCGGACGTCCGGATCATTTTCAATCATGGAGTAAGCGTAGCGCACGTTGATGCCGAGCGAAGGGGTAGCCATGTATTCAATTCCGGCACCGAATGTGGGGTTGAAGATGTCCGTACGCACACCGGTGGACCCGGTAAACGGTGAAACACCCATATCTGTGCGTGCCATGAAGGTGCCACCGAAAATCTGCACACTCCACTTTCTGAGATCGGGCTTGGGAGGAACCTGCTCTGCATCTTGTGCCTGAACAGCCAGCGGCGTGCACAAAGAGAGTATCAACAAGGCTGACAATATTGCTCCAAACAGGTAACTGCCTGATTTATGGATTTTCATATTGACGATATTTTTATGGTCATTAAAAACTTCTAAAATAATACTGATGTATAAGAAATATATTTTTAGAAGGTTCAATTAGTCTGGTTGCGGTTTTGTTTATGGAAAACCCGGGATTCAAACGAGT